>CAZQOM010000012.1:0-20525 GCA_964595145.1 uncultured Anaeroplasmataceae bacterium
CTATTTGTAAATGTCGCTGTATATGTAGTTAATTCATCATCTTCACAAGTTTGTATTTGTGTTACTTTTGATGTTGTATCTACAGTTTCTGTTTCAACATGTGTTGAATCATTATTACATTTTCTTGTAGCTGTTACTGTAGAATAATCACTACTCCATGTATAGACAACTTCTCCATAATTATGACTTAGTTTTTCCTTTGTAACAATATTTTCTTTTGTTTGTACCTCAAAGGCACTATTTGTAAATGTCGCTGTATATGTAGTTAATTCATCATCTTCACAAGTTTGTACTTGAGTTACCTTTGATGTTGTATCTACTGTTTCTGTTTCAACATGTGTTGAATCTTGCGTACAAACTCTTTTAGCTGTTACTTTTGTATTATCACTACTCCATTCATATGTTGTTTCACCATATGTATGAACATGTTCTACTGGCTCTGGTTCTACTGGAGTTTTATCTTCACTATCACATGAAGCAAGTCCTAATGCAATAATAAATGCCAGCAATAAATACTTAAGCTTTTTCATTTTCTTTGTCCCTCCTATGAAATGCAAAAAAGTCTTGGATTAAACCAAGACCAATACAATTTGATGGTAAGTATTCTTACCCCCCCCCCGAGTAAAATCGAATTTTTTCTCAGAGAAGCAAGGTTTAAATATCAAGCGCTTTTTCTATTTTAATTATACAACTTTCCTAAAAGATTGTAAATATAGCTATTTTATTTTTTTGAAAAACCTCTTTTTATTTAATGCTATCCTTTAATACTCTTAATATTTCATAATCAGTTTGTTCAACCTTTAAAGGAACAAACGTAATATAGCCTAAATTAGATAAATATACATCAGTATCCTTACCTGTATCATATGTAATATGAGCAACACTTTCCTGATATATATTATCTCCACATTTATCAAATCTTGACCTGAAATTTTTAACTCCCTGCTTACAAGCAATATAGCCTATAGATTCTTTAAACCTTGAATTAGGAAAATTAACATTTAATACATAATCCTTAGAATATAGCTTATTTACAAATATATATTCTAATAAAGAATCTAATTCCTTATCAACAATATCAAAACAATCAAAATCAGTAGATAAAGCTACATTAGGTATTCCTTCTAATTGTGCTTCTCTAGCTGCTGAAACAGTTCCAGAATAAATAATTTCAGTACCAATATTTAATCCATTATTAATACCTGAAAAAACAACATCAAAATCAACACCTAATAGTGCTACTGCAAGTCTTACACAATCAGCAGGCATTCCACTTGTTTTATACCATTTAATACCATCTTCTTCAGTAACAAAATCAAAACTTATAGGTTTTTTTATTACTATAGAATGTCCAGATGCACTTCTGCCTGTATCTGGTCCACATACATAAATATTACCATATTTTTTTAACGCATTAGCTAATTTCTTTATACCTATTGCGTTATATCCATCATCATTAACAACTAAAATATTCATAAATACCTCCATTTGCTTGAATTATAGCATATATTTATATTCATAGCAATAAAATTAAAAATCCCATAAGGGACTTATAATTTTAAAATATTAATATCCTCTATTTCTACTATCGGTATATTTATTATTCCACTATCTGTTTGAAGCTTTAAGCCTAGTTCATTAACCTCTTCAACAATACCTTCATAGGTTTTCATTTTAGTATATATTTCAGCTAATACATGAATTCTATAATATAGCATAGCTTCAATATCTTCCAATCTATGATGAGCAACTCTTTTTCTTTTGACATTTCTACTATCAAAGAAATCTTGATTTTCATTGCCATCCTTTTTATCATTAACACTATCAATAAATAAAGTTGGATCATTTACCATTCAAATCACCTTAGTAAATAATATGCAATTTATTTTTATTTATTCTTCTTTAAATAATTTGATACACTAGTGGCACAAATAGCAGCCTCACCAACAGCCTTACTAACCTGTAATAATCCTCCTACAACATCACCACAAGCAAATATACCACTTATATTAGTCATCATATCACTATTTACAGCAATATTATTATTTTTTATTTCAAGACCTAAATGTTTAGCTAAAGTAAAACCTGAAGCATTACCCATTGCGATAAATAAACCATCAACTTCATATATATTATCATTAGCTATTATTTCTTTAATATGAGTATCACCATTTATTTTAGTAATTTTATCAGTAATAACTTCTATATTATTATCAATATTTACTTCTAAAGGAAGTCCATCTGTAAATACTTTTATATCCTTACACATATTAGCTAAAACAGCTAGTTCATGAGCCATATAATTAGTATTACCAATTATAGCTACCTTTTTTTTACGATAAAAAAAGCCATCACAAGTAGCACAATATGAAACTCCCTCATATTTATCAGCCAATGGATATTTATTTCTTGAAGCTCCACTCGCAATTATAACTGTTTTACAATTATAATCATTTATATTAGTTTTAACAATAAAATCATTGTCATATGATATATCTAAAACCTCTTCATTTACTATTTCTATATTTAAAGATTTTGCCTGTTCATATCCTAAATTTAGTAATTCTTTACCAGATATTTTTTTAAATCCGTAATAATTTTCTATTTCCTTAACATTTTCTAAGGCTCCACCATCCTTAGCTATTATAAGGGGATTAAATCCATATCTTTTTAAATAGATACCTGCAGTAATACCTGCAGGCCCTTTTCCTATTATTATTGAATCGTATATCATTTAATATATTCCTTTAAAACATTAAGTGGAAGATAGCCAACCTCTTTTTTAACTACCTTACCATCTTTAACTAAAAATAATGCTGGAATTGATGAGATATTAAATTGTTCAGCAAGTTCTTCTTCTTCATCAACATTAATTTTTCCAACTCTAATATTTTCTTCTTCTGATAATTGTTCTAAAACAGGACCAAGCATTCTACAAGGACCACACCAAGTAGCCCAGAAATCTAAAATAATAGTACCTTCTTTTACAACTTCACTAAAGTTATCTTTTGTAACAGTAATTATTTCCATTTTTCATTCCTCCTTATATTCTTTATGAACATCATTTAGTTCAGAAACTGAAATTTCTTCTAAGAAATTAGCACCTTTAAACTTTTCAGGTTCATCTGATAATATAGCATCATCATTTAATTGTGATGAAGCTAAAAACATCATTATCGCTGCACAATTAGATAAATTAAGACTTCTAACCTTATCTGTTGTAGGTATTCTGTAGCAATCATTTAAATTATTCTTTAAAATGTCATAAGCAATACCTGTCGATTCAGCTCCAAAAATCAAATAAATATCTTCATCTGTTTCTTTAAAATTAATATTAATTGGACTTTTATGACCATATCTTGTTAAAAAATAATATTTACCCTTATTCTTTTTAACAAAATCATCATAATTTTTATATACCTCATAATTTAAATATTCAAAATAATCTAATGAACTTCTTTTTAAATGTTTTTCATCTAAACTAAATCCTAAAGGTTCAATTAAATGTAGTTTTGCGTTAAACCCAACACAGCTACGCATAATATTACCTGTATTTTGAGGTATTTCTGGATGATATAATACAACATTTAATTTCATATTTGTTCTCCTGTAAGTGTATAAGCATCAGCATCTAATATACGAACACTTATTCTTTGACCTAACTTTAGTTCATCTTTAGCAGCAACATATATACATCCATCAATATCATCAGGAGCAAACTCATCTGACCTTGCGATATACATAAAACTTTCCTCATCATAACCTATAATAAATACATCATTAATTGTTTTATTAATTTTATTTTGATTTAGTTCTAAAGATATTTTATTTTGAGCAGTCATTAATTTCTCATAACGATTTTGTTTTACTTCTTCTGGTATTATATTAGGATATTTACAAGCATATGTATTTTCTTCTAGTGAAAATGTAAAAGCACCTAAATGGTCAAATTTAATGTCTTTAATAAATTCAATCATATTATTTACATCATCTTCTTCCTCATAAGGAAAACCAACCATTAAGGTTGTCCTTAATGTGGCACCAGGAATAAGAGTTCTAATTTTATGCATTAAATTTACAATTAATTCTTTATTACTTCTTCTTAACATAGCTTTTAATATTTTATCTTCACTATGTTGAATTGGTATATCAAAATAATTCATTAATTTAGGATTATCTTTAATTAAATTAATTAATTCATCTGTTACAAGTTCAGGATATAAATATAATAATCTTATTTTAAAATCTCCATCAATTTTAATAAGTTCCTTTAATAAATCAACTAAAGCATTTCTTTTATATAAATCAAATCCATATCTTGTTGTATCTTGAGCTACTAAATTGATTTCATAAGCACCTTTATTAACTTCTCTTGTAACCTCAACTACAATATCATTTATCTGTCTACTCTTTAAATTTCCTCTTATTAATGGTATTGCACAAAAAGCACATCTATTTAAACATCCTTCAGATATTTTTATATAACGCATATAATTTGGAGTTGAATAAATCTTATTTAAAGGTTCAAATTTTTGTTGATATTTAAAATTTGACTTCATTAATTGATTAATAATATTACCTAAATTATCATATTCATCAATACTAACAAATCTATCAACCTCTGGAATAAGATTTATTATCTCATTTTTATATCTTTGTGGTAAACATCCACAAACAATTAATTTAGAATTAAATTCTTTTTTTATTTCAACAAGTTCAAATATAGTATCTATAGCCTCTTTTCTTGCAGGCTCGATAAATGCACATGTATTTAATATCATTAATTCTGCTTCATTTGGCATTGCAACTAATTCTATATTTTCTTTTATTATTCCTAATAACATTTCACTATCAACTTGATTTTTAGAACAACCAAGACTTTGCATAAAAACTTTCATAAATTACCACCATTAAATAATTATTAAACAAATAGATAATATTAAACTAACAAAAAAACAAAACCAAACAGAAAATGCTGTTTTCTTATGTCTTAAAATAGATAATAATAAAACTATTAATGGAACTAAAAATATAAATATTATTTTATCATTAAATAATTTTATGACATTATTTGAATATTGATCACTAATAATATATCCAAAACAATAAATTAAAATTAAACAGTTAACAGTAAAGGAAAGCGATAATCCAGATAAGCCAGCCCCACCATAGAATCGATAAAATCTATCAATACTTTTTGCATACTTTTCTTCGTTTTCTTTTAATTTATCATATTCATTTTTTTCATTATCATTTAAAACAACATTACGATTTTCATAATATGCTAATTTACATAATTTATTATATTTTCTTTTTTCAATACTTCTTAATATAAGTACTAAAATAGAACTAATAAATGCTATAATTAATCCAACAAAGAATAATATATTTGTAATATTAGGTAAATCAACGAATTGATTTTCTTTTTTTATTAATCCAAAAAGAAAATATGTAATTGTTGTTAAAATTATAAAAATAATAATCCACATAGAAAAATAATAATGATTTTTAAATGATTTTTCAAACAATACTAAATTATAATCATATTTATAATTACTTTCATATGGCTTTTCATCACATTGAGTTAAATTATTATTTTGTTTATTTTCTTCACATATATATGTATTAGCATAAGGTATGATAGGTTTATATATATCCGCATTAATTTTAATTTTTTCTAGACGATATAAATCAATATGATTTAAATATAGAATATATAATTGTTCTTCTAAATTAATTTTTTCTATATCTGTTAATTTATTATATTTTTTAAATTTTTTATTTATTTTATTAACTTTATATTTAAAATTTTTAGCTTCTTTTCCTTTATATTTAAATTTTTTATAATTTAAAAGCAAGTTATGATAAAAAGCATTTTCTAATAAGGATACATTCAATATATCCTTTGTTATTTCAATTCCTTTAAATACAGGACATTTCTTTTTTCTTAATTCTAAAATATTTTCTAATGAATAATGATAGGCCATATTTAATAATACATTCTCATCACTAAAAACTTCTAAAGCTTTAAGAAATTTATCACAAGCTTCATTTATTAAAATTATCTTATCAGATAAAGCCTCAATAGAATCATTATTATTATAATTAGCTAAATATTTAATACAAAAATCATCTAAATGATTATTTTCAAAACAAACCAAATCATTTTTAAGTTTTTCATCTTCTATATCTTTTAATAAAGTATTTGTAAAACCTTTATCGAAAGCAAAAAATTTAAATGAAGTATTTAAATTAATATCTTTTAATATTTCATTAATATTATTATAACTTTTATGTCCTACAAATAATATATGCTCATCAGTGATATTATAGATTATTAAAGATAATGCATTTTGAAGATAATAACAATTAAATAAAATTGTTTTTATATTTTTTTTATATTCTTTAAATTGATTAATAAATTTTATAAATTGTTTTTCTTTAATAGATTCTAAAGCTAAATCAAAATCATCTATAAAAGCTAATCCTAAAGAATTTAAATCTAAATATTCATTATCCTTAAAAATAAATGGCTTCATTATAATTCCCCCTAAATTAATTCAGTACTATCTAATATAATTGTTGTTGGTCCAACATTAGTAAATTCTATTTTCATATCTTCACCAAAAATGCCAGTAGCTACTTTTATATTATATTTTTTAAGTTCATTAACAAATTCTAAAAATAGATTATTAGCTTCTTCATATTTCATAGCGTTTGTAAAGCTAGGTCTATTCCCTTTTTTAGAATCAGCATATAAAGTAAATTGCGATATAGCAAGTATAGAACCATTAACATCTATAATACTCTTATTTAGTTTACCCATTTCATCTTCAAAAATTCTTAATCCTATAATTTTTTTTGCTAAATGATTAACTTCCTTTAAAGTATCTTTGTGCGTAAAACCAACAAGAAGCATGTATCCCTTATCTATTTGTCCTGTTATTTCATTTTCTACTATGCATTTTGCATTTATTGCTCTTTGAACAATTACTCTCATAAATTATCTCTTTCTATATTATCAATATATTTTATTTTTTTCATATTAACAATCATTCTTTCTAAATCATTTAAATTAGCAGCTAATACTTTTAATTTAATAATTGTTTGTAAATTTTCTTTATTATTTGCGTTAATAGCTAAAATAGAAAGGCCATTAGCTGAAACAACATTCATAATATCAACAATTAAACTTGGACTAGATTTAGCTGTAATTTTAATACATGCTGGATATTTTCTAGTAATATTTGTAGCCCAAGATAAATTAATCAATCTTTCTTTAGCAAAAGACTTTGCATTTTTACAATTTTTATGATGAATAACTATTCCATATCCTTTTGTTACATATCCTACAATAGGATCACCTGGAATTGGATTACAACAACTTCCTAATTTTAATTGTGGATTAGAAAGACCTTCAACTACTACTCCAGTTTCTGAATTAGTAGTTAATATTTTTTGTGATCTTTCCATTTGTTTAGCAAGATTTTCACTTAAATCATGCTTTTCACAAAAACGATTAACAACTGTTTTAGTTGAAATATTACCTTTACCAATTTCACAATATAAATCTTCAAGACTATGAATATTATTTTTACCAAATTGTTGTTCGATAAGCTCATCTGTTAGTTCAGTAACTATTTTAGCGTTATGCATTTCTTCTTCTAAACTACTTTTGCCATTAGCAATTAAAACATCTCGATTTTGTTTATTTAAAAAACTTTTTATTTTATGTCTAGCATTAGAAGTTTTAGCAATTTTAAGCCAACTTTCAGACGGTCCAAAAGAATTTTTTGAAGTTTTAATTGATATAATATCTCCAGTTTGAAGTTCATAATCAAGAGAAACGATTTTTTGATTAACTATAGCCCCTACAGTTTTATTACCTATATTAGAATGAATTCTATAGGCAAAATCTATAGGAGTAGCTCCTTTAGGTAAAGCTATTACTTCACCAGTAGGAGTATAAACATATACATTAGTTGTTAATATATCTCCTTTTATACTTTCAACGAAATCCTTAGCCTCACTATTTTTATCTTCTTCAGAATATTGTAATAAATCGGCATACCATTTTAATTTTGAAGCAATCTCAAACTGTTCTTTTTCTTTAGAATATTCAGCATTTTCCTTATATGCCCAGTGTGCAGCAATACCTAATTCTGCTACTTTATCCATTTCTTTAGTTCTAATTTGAACCTCAAATATTAATCCTTCACTACCTATTACTGTTGTATGAAGTGATTGATACATATTAGGTTTAGGAACAGCTATATAATCCTTAAATCTTTTAGGAACTGGTGTATAATGCGCATGTATAATACCTAAAACCTGATAACATTCTCCAATAGTATCAACAATTATTCTAATAGCAACAATGTCATAAATATCTTCAAAATCCTTATTCTGAGTCATCATTTTTTTATAAATACTATATGTATTTTTAATTCTACCTTTAATTTCAAATTGCAATGTCTCAGGTTCTAAAAATTTCTTTATTTCTTCAATAGTTCTATCAATGCTATTCCATCTTACAGATGTATTATTTTTTATTTGAACTAATATTTTAGTATAACTGATAGGATCAACGTATCTTAATGCAGTATCTTCTAATTCAGCTTTTATTTTAAACATACCTAATTTATGAGCAAGTGGCGCATAAATATCTAAAGTTTCTCTTGCAATTCTAACTTGTTTTTCCTCAGGCAATGCTGCTAAAGTCCTTATATTATGTAATCTATCTGCAAGTTTAACAATAATAACTCTAATATCTTTTGCCATCGCAATAAGCATATGTTGATGATTTTCAGCTTGTTTTTCTTCTAATGTGGCAAATTGCATTTTAGATAATTTAGTAACACCATCAACTATCAACGCAATTTCTTCGCCAAACTCTTTAATTAAATCATCTTCTGTTTCAAATGTATCCTCAACAGTATCATGTAAAAGACCTGCACAAATAGTTGCTGGACCAGCATGAAGTTCAGCTAATATAACTGCAACATTTAAAGGGTGAATTATATATGCTTCACCTGATTTTCTATATTGACCTTTATGTAATTCATAAGCTTTTTCATAAGCTTTTTTTATTAAAGCTTGTGAATCCTCTTTATGAATATAGCCTTTAGTAATTTGATATAAATCATCATAGCTTATATTCATTAGCCTCACCTCACTTAAAACAAAAAATTTTATTCTCCTTCATATTCCATTAAAGAAAATACATCATAGCCATTTAAAAGTTCTCTTCCTTTTAAATCAACTAATTCTATTAAACAAGCTACACCAACTACAGTAGCTCCAAGTTTTTCACATAAATTAATTGTAGCTTTAACTGTTCCACCAGTAGCTAATAAATCATCTATAATAACTACTCTATCATTTTCATTTAAAGCATCCTCATGAATACATAATGTATTAGAACCATACTCTAAATCATATTTTTCATCTAAAGTTTTTCTAGGTAATTTACCAGGTTTTCTTATGGGTGCAAATCCTATACCTAAATTAGTAGCTACAGGACACCCAAAAATAAATCCTCTAGCTTCAGGCCCTACAATTATTGTAGCCTTCTTTTGTCTAGCAAATTCTGTAATCTTATTAACAGAATATAAATAAGCTTCTCCATCCTTCATTAGTGGTGTTATATCTCTAAATCTTATTCCTTCTTTAGGATAATTATCTATAGTTGCAACATAATTCTTTAAATTCATAAATTAAATCCTCCAATACATATATTGTATTATATCATATATTTATTAAAAAAAGGTTGATTAAATGAAAAAAAATCTAACAAATATTGAAGTAATTCTTATTATTGGAACAATTATTAAACTTTTTGGCTTAATTTATAAAATACTTTTAACAAGAATTCTTTGTATCGAAGGTATGCGAATAATGTCATTTATTTTTCCTACATTAAGCTTAGTTTTATGTCTATCTTCATTATCTATTCAAACAGTAGTTAATCAAAACATTTCTGCAAGCCTAAATTCTTCTAAAACAATATTAAAATCAGCCTTTAGAATAACATTTATTTCATCATCTATAATTTCAATAATACTTTTAATATCTTTTCCATTATATAAAATAATTTATCAAACAAGTTTTATTTATTACCCATTATTAATATGTATACCTCTTATTTATTTTTCAAATATATCTGGATTATTTAAAGGTTATTTAGAAGCTAATAATAATTTTAAAACACCATATTTTTCTAACCTGTATGAACAAATAGCTAAATTCTTTTTGACTTTTTCGTTATTAATTTTATTTAAAAAACAAAGTCTAAATTTCAAAATAATAATAACATTTTTTTCATTGATGACATCTGAAGTAGTCTCATTTTCTTATCTTTTTTTAAAAATAAAGAAAAAGCATAAATTTAATTATACTTTAATAAATACAAATGGTTATGAAAAAAATATTTTAAAACAAGCGATTCCTTTAACATTAGATCAACTTGCTATTACAATAACTAATTATTTAGAACCACTATTATTTTATTATGCAATGAGTAAAAACAATATTAACATTTATGATTCAACACTATTTTATACTAAAGTATCTTCTTATGCTGTTCCGCTTTTATTATTTGCTCAATTTGGGATATATAGTGTAACTAAATACACATTCCCTAAAATAACAAAAAATAAAGATAATAATAATCTTAACATAATTCTTTCTAAGGCTTTATTTATATCATCAATAATTGCAGTATTTAATTTAGTAATAAGCTTATTTTATGCAAAAGAAACATTACATTATATGTATAAAGATGATAGTTCATTTAATATTGTAAATGAGTTATCATTCTATTATTTATTTTCTTATTTTAATCCAATATTTATTTGTATACTTCAAGCATATAAACAAGAAAAAAAATCGTTTTTAATATCTGTTACAAGTTCTTCTTTAACTTTATTTTTAATATTTATATTAACCTATTTTTATCAAACTAATGGTTTTTTATTAAGTATTAAAATTTCAAATATTTTAAGATTCAGTTTATTGTTATATTATGCGAATAAATGTGTTAATTTTAAAATAAACGTAAAAAATGCATTTTATCTTATATTTATTTTTATAACATATTTATTAATAAATTATTTATATAAATCATTAATAACACTTATTATTTCAACTCTAGTTTGTGGCATATTAACTTTTCTTCTTTATTATTTTTTCTATAATAAAAATAAAAAGTATGATTATCAAATGATGCATAAATGATTTTTTTATAATTTAAATTATTTTTCATTAAAATATTTTTAAATTCATTTTCTTTATAATTAAAAAGTTCTACACTTTCTTTTATTATTTGTCCACTCATTATTATAGGTAATCTAACATTAGAAAATTTAGAATTTCTAAATATTGATAATGTTCCATTAGTTTCTAATATAGCTAATTTAATTTCTGTAATATCCATAATATGTTCTATTCTCATTTGTGAAACTAAATCATCAATAGTATATTTTTCTTTTTTCATATTTTTTATTAATAATTTTCCATCTAAAACTATTGTAGTTGCTGACCCATCTATTATATTTCTAAAAAATGAAATTTTGATTAATAACATACTTAAAATCTTTTGTAAAATAACTAAAATAAATACACAAAAATAACTAGGAATTATAAATTTATTATTATCAATTCCTAAAGCTCCTATATCAGCAATAATTAATAAAACTACTAAATCAAAAATAGATAATTCACCAACTTCTCTTTTTCCTAATATTCGTAAAACTATAATTAAACAAAAATAAATTAATGAGATTTTTAACAACAAAAAACCATAGTTCATAAAATCACCTAAAAATATTTTTATCATAATTAAAAATAATTATTCATATATAATAATAGCTAATTAACTATTTAATTAGCCTTAATAGAACAGATAAAAATCAACAATTCATTTATATTATAACATCTAATAGATGGATGATATAATCTATTAAATTATAAGAAAGGAATATTAATTATACGTGATATTATGAAATTAAAACTTAAATATTTTTCAAAAATATATCTTTTATTATTCATTTATTTAATATTATCAACATTAAAATATTCATTTAATATAAATAATACTTATAATGATTTTAATTTAATTATAAAATTAATTTTAACTGGGTCAGCCTATTTTATGTTAGGATTTTTATATACAAATATTATTCATAAAAAAGGCTTAATTATAGCTATATTAGTAGGAATAATCCATTATTCTTTAATTCAAGTAATATCTTTTTTAATGAATAATGATTTTAATTTTCAAATATTACCATTTTTTATCTACATGATATCTACTATAGCAGGTGGTTTATTAGGTGTTAATTTGAAGAAACTATTTTAAAAATTAGGTGGTTATGATAAAATAAATACGGGTGATTTAAATGAAACCATTAGCTTATCGAATTAGACCTAAATCTTTTGATGATATAGTAGGCCAAGACCATTTAGTAGGTCCTAAAGGCGTAATAAGAAAAATGCTTGATGCAAATCAATTATGTTCTATGATATTATATGGTCCTGCAGGATGTGGAAAAACATCTATTGCTGAAATAATTTCAAGTTATTATTCTCTTAATTCCTATAATTATAATGCATCTTGTGATAATAAAGCAAAATTAAAAGAAATAATTGATGCTTCTAAAATGTATCATGATATAGTTTTAATAATAGATGAAATCCATAGGATGAAAAAAGATGTTCAAGATTATCTTCTTCCATTTGTTGAAAAAGGAGAGTTAACAATAGTTGGTTTAACTACTGAAAATCCATATAGAACAATTAACCCTGCTATACGTTCAAGAACTCATATTTATAGATTAAATGAAATAACAAAACAAGATATAATAAAATTACTTAAAAAAACTATAGTAGAACAAAAAATGAAACCTATAACCGATGATATATTAAACTATATTGCGGTTGTTGCAAGTTGTGAGGTTCGTTCAAGCCTAAATATGCTAGAAATTGCTAATATGCTAGATGAGGATGAATTAACACTTGAAAATGTTAAACAAATAATAGGGAAAAAAAGTTTTGCGATAGATGAAGAAGGAGAAAATTATTACGACATTACCTCTGCAATGATAAAATCAATTAGAGGAAGTGATCCTGATGCTGCAATACATTACCTTGCAAGACTTCTACAGTCTGAAGATATTGAATTTATTACAAGAAGATTAATGATATCTATGTATGAAGATGTTGCGTTAGGTAATCCAAATGTAGGTCCTAGAGTTTATGCAGCATGTCAAGCTGCTTTAACAATAGGATTGCCTGAGGCTAGAATTCCTCTTGCCTATGCTGTTATAGATTTAGCTACATCTCCTAAAAGCAATTCTACTTATTTAGCTATTAATTCTGCAATTGATGATTTAAATGATTTAACATCTATGCAAATACCTCCTCACATCTTAAATAAAGAATTAAAAAGTGGTAAATACGAATATAAATATCCACATGATTATGAAAATGGTTATGTCAAACAACAATATTTACCTGATGAATTAATAAATAAAGTTTATTATAATCCTAAAGATACTGGTTCTTATGAACGTGGTATTAAAGAATTTTTAAAGAAATTAAAAAATTAAATTTTTTCAAAATCACTTATAGATACATAAGGTGTTTGTCCATGATATAAGGTTTTATCCTTGCGAATCAAGACATCACCTTTTTTTTGTAATCTACAGGCTATATCAGAGCCAAATAATTGAATTGATGTTGATACATCACTCATATTAAAAGCAATAATATCACTTTTATTCATTTCTAATTTAGATAAAGCTTTTTTATCTCTTGCAACTACTACAATAATAATTCCAACTTTGGTTGCAAATCTTATAGCATATATAATTTTTTGTAATAATGATTGAGATATTGCATTTAAATCAATATTCAAAAAATGAAATTGAGGATTTATCAATTCTAGTTCTTTATTTAATTTTTTAAGTGTAATATTAAGATCATTTAAATTATCACAATTATAATATTTTAAAACTTCTATTCTTCTTTCATATTCACTAAATGCTTCATCTAAAGCTATTGAAGCTGAACGCTCATTATTTATATATAAAAAATCTTTTTTATTCATCTGAATAAATTCTTGTTCAAAATCATAAAAATATATTTCACTATATTTTATATTTTTTATTAGAATCGATAAAATCATACTTCTCAAAAATGTCTTAATACCACTTGAATTATCTCCAGTTAAAACTAATAATTTTCCATTTTTTATATCTAAATTAATGTGCGTTCCATCAACATCAAGTGCAAGAGGTATTAATTTATTATTATCTTCTAAAAGCAGTTGTTTTAAGGTTAATAATTTTCTAAATTGATTTTGATAATCTAACATATAATTATTACCACTTTTAAATATCAAACATTTTCTATTAAAAAAACCAATTATAGTTTTTATTTCATCTTCTTTTTTATCAGCAAACCTTAAAACAAATCTAGATGAACAGTAGGATGTATAAGTTTCATTTATTAATACATATATTTTTTTATCATTTATAAATTCTTTAAATTTAATAACTATTTCCTTATTTATTTCCTCTTGTAAAATGAAATTTACTTGTTCTTCAACATCTTCTAAATTTTGAATACTAAATTTTTTTGTTTTTTTATTAAAATTAGGATAATGAATATTATTAATATATTTTTTAAAATCAAAATATATATTTTTAGGTAATTTTAATATTTTTCCACCTTTAAATAATTTATTAAATAAATTCACATTAGTAATATAAGATAAACCAATTGCAATAAACGCAATTCCAAATAATATAGTGCCTATTTTACCAACCAATATACATGTTATTTGTAATAAACAAGCCCCTATAATACCTCCACCACAGCTATAGTTTATTTCATATTTTTTTAAATAATTTTTATATAATTCTAATGTTTTATTTATTATATTTGTATTACTCATACTTAATGCATCATATAATCCTAAATGTGAAAATAATATAAATGAAATAAAAATAAACATTATTCCGATAAATGAAATATGATGATAATCTATTTTCTTTTTTAAAAATAAATAAAATATTGAGTTTATCAATATAATAACTAATATAACTGTTGAATAATCACCAATAAAAAATGCAAAAAATAAAGCTAATAATCTTCCTAAAATACCAATTCTTCCAATTAATATTATACAAAAAATAATTAAAAAAATATTTATTCCAACATATAAATAATCTTGTTTTTTTAAAATTACATGATTTTTAATTTTAGGCATTTTTCATCACCATTTTAAATATATCATAAAAAAATAAAAAAAATTGTTGAAAAAAAGCCTAAAGGTTTTACTTTAGACTTTTTAAATAATTATTTTTTGAAATCTAAATCAGTAGAGATTAATACTGGTATAACAATAGGATTTCTTTTAGTTTTTTTATAAATAATATGTTGAAGTTCATTTTTTAAAACATTCTTATATTCACTCCAATTAATATATTTATTAATTAAAAATGGTAATGATACTTTTTTAAATATCTCTATAACATCATCATGTAAATCTCCTGCATCAATATTAGGATAAACAAATCCTTTTGTAATAATTTCAGGACCAGATACAACTGTTTTTGTTCTTGGATTAATATTAGCACATATCATAAATAATCCATCCTCAGCTAATATTTCACGGTCATGCATTACAACATCACCTACATCCTTAAATGCTTTACCATCTAGCATTATTTCTCCTATTGGTACATCTCCTGTAATACCACGATATTCTCCATCAATAAATGTAGATACATCTCCAGAATCTAATATTATTATCTTATCATCTTCATAGCCTACACAGTTTGCAACAATACGAAGAGCATATTGATGTCTATATTCTCCTATTACAGGAATTATATATTTTGGCATTAATATATTAATCATTTGTTTTATTTCTTCACGGTTTGCTGAAGATTGAGGCATTAAATTAGATTTGAATTCTTTTACATTGGTAGTAACTCTATATATAATATCTAAAGTTTTAGCAGCCATTTTTTCTGTTCCAAGATAAGGAGTTGTTAAAATTACAACAGTATCATTTTCTTCTAAATGAATTAATCTATCCACACCTCTTGCCATACGTTGAAGCATAAAATATGGCTCATGTCTTTCACCAGTAACTAAGACAACTAAATTATTATCATTATTTAAATTATTTTCATCTAGAAATTTTAAATTTGCAAGATTATTACTAGGACATTTTAGATATCCTAACTGCATAGCTAAATTAACTAATCTTTGAGTCTTTTTCCCTAATATAGCTATCTTTTTATTATTATCAACTGCAATATCAATAATTTGTTGAATTTTTAAAATATCAGAAGAAAATAAAGTAAATATAATTCTATGCTGTGATTGTGATAAAATATTTTTTATACGAAGTTTAAATTCTAAAATAGTACCTCTATTTTGATCATTATCAGCTCCAAGACTTTCAGTCATTAAAGCTAATACTCCTTCTTTAGAAAATATTGCAAGTTCACGGTACATATGAGCATAATTAATTTTCGAATTTTGGTCAAAATTATAATTACCAGTATAAATAATATATCCATCTGGTGTTTTTATTGCAACTCCCAAAGCTTCAGGAATATTATGTGCTACATCAAAAAATCTAACATCGATATCTTTAAAATGTAGTAATGTTTTAGAACTTACAGTGATAAATTTATTATTATCAATATTAAAATTTTCTTCTTTTAATTTATCTAATAAAACAGCCATTGTAAATTTAGAAGCATATACAGGAACATTAAATTCAGTTAAAAGATTATATACTCCACCTATATGATCATCATGAGCATGAGTTAAAAATATACCGGCAATTCTATTTTTGTTTTCTACTAAATAAGAAATGTCATTAATAATAGTATCAACACCATACAATTCTGTTGTTGGATATTTTAAACCTGCATCAAGTATAAATAATCTTTTATTTATTTCTACAACATATAAATTTTTTCCATCTTCTTGGAGTCCTCCAAGCGAAAATATATTAATCTCTGCCATATAAAACTTAAGAACAACAAATGTTCTTCCTCCTACTCAGTTTAAAAATCGAATACTTCGTTAATATAATTATAATTCATTTATTCATTTTTTTCAATAATTTTTTTTATAATATTTGCAGCTCTAAAAGGACAAAATTTGGAAGGTATTGATGGTAATATTGTATAATCAATATTGTTTTGATCAATCTTTTCAATATCAAAACCGTATGGACTTGATGATACGTCAATTATAATTTTATCCTTTAATTTTTTATAATCCCAATCCATATTTATAGGTATAGTATTAATTAATATTTTATAATCATCTAAACATATCTTATACCCTAATAATTTTATATACTTTTCTTCTAATTCATTTGATGGTAAGATAAAAAAATCTGCATCGTATTCTAATAAAATTCTTGCAAGAAAAAAACCAATATTGCCAAATCCTACAATACATATTTTTTCATCATTTACAATTTTTATACCTCTATTTAAATAATCTATTATTCCTAATGCTGTAAGTTTAGCATTAGGAATAACAAAATCACTATTTTTAAACAATTCTATTAATTTAATATTACTATTCTTACATAAATCTTTCAACTTTTTATTAGCACTACCTACATAAATACATTTTATATTATTTTCTTTTAATATATCTAATAAATTTAATTTACTTTGTTTAATATCATAATTATCATTGATACCATTAAATGGCAATAATAATTCATTAACACCTATAAAATCATATAATTCATCGGAATAAATTGAATCAATTAATTCACTTAAATATTTGTAACGAATATCGTTTCCTACTATTCCTAACATTTAATCACCAAATTATAATATGATAAAAAAAAAGAAAAGGTGCATTTGCACCTAATCTTAGAAATTATAAACTTCAATTTCAACTTTTGTTCCTTTAGTAGCAACAAATGTGTGGTTAGCTATATCTTCACACCATGTACCTTTTTCTACTTTATCCCAACTCTTACCAGCTAAAATCTTAAATTCAATAAAAGAATCAAGTGGTAATAATTTAGATACAGTATACTTTCCACATTCTTCGCAATAGTTAAGTTTAACTGCCTTACTTGCATCCCACTCACCTAATGCTTTTACATTTCCTACTAAATATAAGTCACCTGTTGTTGGTGCCTTAACTAAAAATTCAATTTTTGTATTTGCCATTTTTATTATCCTTCCTTTATTTTTACTTCATTGTCATTTTATAAAAATATAATATTTATTTCAAGTATAAAACGTTTCCTTTAAAAAAAGTTTCCAAAATAATACATAATAATTGATTTTTTACAAAAAATATAGCCGTATCCAATAAAAATGTGATATTATTAGTATGGTGATATAAATGAACTTTCCAACAGTAAAAAGAACTCAAAAAAAGATAATTAATAAAGCTAATCTAGGTATGGATTTAGAACAAGCAATAAATGACAGTAATGAATATTATTTAAATAATAATATTGCAGTTATACATAAAAAACCTACACCTATTCAAATTGTTAAGGTTGATTATCCATCAAGAAATAAAGCAGTTATTAAAGAAGCTTATTATAAAACACCTTCTACTACTGACTATAATGGAATATATAGAGGTAAGTATATTGATTTCGATGCAAAAGAAAATCATAATAAAACTTCTTTTCCTCTTGCAAATGTTTCAAAACATCAAGTAGAACACTTGAAAATGGTTGATGCCCATGGAGGAATAGCTTTCCTTTTAGTTGCTTGGAATATATATAACGAATATTATCTTTTACCTTTTGATGTTCTTTACGAATTCTGGACTAATTCATTAGATATGGGAAGAAAATCTATTCCTTATGAAACATTTAAACAAAGAGCATATCTAATTAAAGAAGGATATCTTCCTAGAATTAATTATTTAAAGGTATTAGATGAAAAATATTTTAAATAAATTATTTCTTTTATTCACTATACTATGTTTTATAATCACAGTTATTGGAAGTATTTTTGGTATTATTATATTTTATAATGCTAAGAATACTTCCATTTTAATTAAATCTAATAATAAACCAATTTATATTTATGATGATAAATCTAATTTAGTATCTACAGATAGTTTATATTATGAATATTGTTCTATTAAAGAAATAAATCAAAATATTATAAATGCTGTTATTTCAGTTGAAGACAATAATTTTTATAAGCATAATGGTATTTATATACCAAGAATTATTAATTCTATTTATCAAAATATAATTAATTCATCTATTGTATCTGGTGCATCAACTATTACTCAGCAATATATTAAAAATACATATTTATCTAATGAAAAGACTTTTAAAAGAAAAATAAATGAAATGGCTTATGCATTAGAATTAGAAAAAAAATATACTAAAGATCAAATAATGGAGGCTTATTTAAATACTATCTTATTTGGCAGTAATATTTATGGAATAAAAATGGCTTCTAAATATTATTTTAATAAAAATGTTAATGATATATCTATAAATGAAGCAGCAATTCTTGCAGGAATGATTCAGTTACCTAATTATTATAATCCTTTTAATAATCCTTCAGCTTCAAACAAAAGAAAAAACTTTGTTTTAAAAAGAATGTATGAAGAAGGATTTATATCTTATGATGAATTGAAAAATAATTCAAATATAAATGTAATAGATTCAGTTAATAAAGGATTTACAAATCAAAAAATTACATATTTAACACCTTACCTAGATTATTTATTTAGAAACATTCCTAATATTGATGAAAATATATCTTCTATTCATACTTATCTAGATATTAATATTCAAAAAACATTATATTCTATAATGAATAATGATTATAAATTATTTAATGATAATGATATTAATTGTGCAATAATCATCTTAGATAATAATAATTATGGAATAAAAGCTATTGCAGGTAATAGATGTTATAATGAACGAGTTATAAATTATGCTAGTGATGTATTGTTACAACCAGGTTCTACTATTAAGCCACTGTTAGATTATGCTCCTGCAATAGAATATTTAAATTATACTCCTGCGAGTATTATTGTTGATGAAAAATATAATTATAAAAATGGGAGCCAGGTTAAAAACTATGATAATTCATATTTAGGTCCTATTACATTAAGAAAAGCATTAAGTGATTCAAGAAATATTCCAGCTATTAAACTTTTTAATGAAGTAGGATATGAAAAATGTTTTGATTTTATAAAAAAATTAGGTATAGATAAAAAAGAACAAATATATGAAGCAGATGCAATAGGTGGTTCTACAACCGGTTATACTTTATTAAGTTTAGCTAATGCTTATCAAGCATTTGCTAATTTAGGATATTATAAAAAAGCATTAGCATATAAAAAAATAAAATATGATACAAAAACAATTGATAACAACATAAAACCTATTCTTGTAATGAAACCTACAACAGCATTTTTAATAAATAGTATTTTACATGATGTTTTTAAAGGTAGTAATTATGATCAAAAAAATACTT
>CAZQOM010000013.1:0-8041 GCA_964595145.1 uncultured Anaeroplasmataceae bacterium
AATTATGATGAGGCATATAATCATCAAACTATAATAGAAGAAATAGAAGTATAAAGATAATTTAAATGTGGTGTTAGAATAAATCGAATATTCTAACACTTTTTTAATAAATATTGTGAAATAATTATTTAAATAAATTTATTTAATTATTCTTTTTGTCTATTATTATTATGAGGTGAAATAATGGATAAAAAAGAAATTTTAAAACAATATTTTGGTTATGATGAATTTAAATATCCACAAGATAAAATAATTGATAATGTTTTATCGGGGAAAGATGTGATAGGAATATTACCTACAGGATTTGGTAAATCTTTAATATTTCAAGTATTAGCTTTATTACAGGATGGATTATGTATTATTATTTCTCCATTAATTGCTTTAATGGAAGATCAATATAATAATTTATTAAAGAATGATATAAAAGTAGCTGTATTAAATTCTAGCTTAGATATTTATGAACAGGATATTATTTTTAATAAAATAAAAAAAGGAAAATATAAAATGTTATATTTATCACCAGAAAGACTAGAAAATAAAAGATTTAAAGATTTTATTAATGATATTGATATAAAAATGATTGTTATTGATGAAGCACATACATTATTATGGGGTGAATCATTTAGAGAATCATTTAATAATATTGGTTTATTTATTGAATCATTAAAAAATCGGCCTAAACTTTTAGCTTTAACAGCAACAGCCACTCCTAAAACAGTAGAAAAAATAAAAAATAAATTAAATATGACAAACCCTTTGATAATTCAAATGCCTATGGATAGACCAAATATTTTTTATAAAGTTTATCATACAAATAAAAAAGAGGATTTTTTATATAAATATTTAGATTCTAAAAAAGAAGATAAGGGTATTATTTATTGTTTGACAATAAAAAAAACCATAGAATTATATAATAAATTAAAAAATAAATATAAAGTTTGTTATTATCATGCAAAGCTTGATAATAAAACAAAACAAGAACAACAAATGCTATATTCTTCAAATAAATGTAATATAATTATTGCAACTAATGCATATGGTATGGGAATAAATATAAAAAATATAAGATATATTATTGAATATGAATTACCTACAACTATAGAGGATTTAACTCAACAATTAGGAAGGGCGGGAAGAGATAATGAAAAATCTGAAGGAATAGTATTATTTTCTTTTAATGATGTATATAAGGTTAGGTATTTTATAAATAAAATAGATGATGATAATATTAGAAAAGAATATATAAAAAAATTAGATTCTTTAGTTGATTATTGTTTATCGAAGAAATGTCGTCATCAATATTTAAGTAATTATTTCGAACAAAAACTTAATAAATGTAATAATATGTGTGATAATTGTAAAAAAAATAATGCATTAAGCATTATCTTTTAATTCATCTATCATTTCTTTTAATTCGTCTTCATTAAAGTTATATTCTTTTTTGCAAAAATTACAAGTAATAGACACCTTATGATCTTCTTTAAGTATATCTTCTAATTCAATTTTACCTAAACTTTTTAATCCATTTTTAAAACGATTTTTATTACAAGGACAACTATAAGATAATTCCTTTGTTTCAAGTAATTGATAATTATCATTAGTTATTTCTTTTATCATATCAATAGCACTATATCCTTCATTAATCATTTGTGAACATGATTTTAAATTTTTAAGTGTTGTTTCTAATTGTTGTAATGTTTCTTCTTTACATCCAGGCATTATTTGAATTAAAAATCCACCAGCTGATAATACTTTACCATTTGGATCTATTAATACACCTAAACCTACACTTGAAGGTATTTGTTCAGATTTAGCAAAATAATATGTAAAGTCTTCAGCTATTTCACCACTTATTAATTCACAAGTAGAAGAAAAAGGAGCTCTTAAATGAAGATCTTTAATAACCTCAATATAACCACTTTTTCCAACTGCATCAGAAACGTTTAACTTACCGTTATTATAAGATAAATATACACCAGGATTTTGAACAAATCCTCTAACATTACCATCAGTAGTTTCTATAATTATTTGTCCAATAGGTCCATCTCCACATACTTTAATAGTTAAATGTTCCATAGATTTGTATGTTGAAGACATTATAGCAGCAATTGTTAAGCATCTACCTAGGGCAGCACATGATGTAGGCCAAAGATTATGTATTTCTTGAGCTTTACTAACAAGTTCAGTTGTTATTGCAGCATATATTCTTACTGTTCCATCAAAGGCATAAGCCTTTTGTAAATAATTTTTCATAAATATCACCTGGATGATATTTTATCATAAACTACAAAAAAAATCTATATTTACTGTAAATTAATAATAACTTTAAATATAATTTAAATTAAATAAAAAAATTAGTGCAATTTATTATTTTTTGTTTTATAATCTATATTGGTGATTTTATGAGTATTATGAAAAAACAAATGGATTTTTTTATTCATACTAAAGATGTTAATTATAATGATATAATAAAACCAACATCAATATTAGATATGTTTCAGGATATTGCAGGCTTGCATGCAAAAGATTTAGGGGTTGGGTATGAAACACTTAAAGAAAAAGGCTATGCTTGGGTTATATTATATCAACATTATTATGTTATGAATATACCACCATATTTAGATACAGTAAAGCTTGAAACTTGGCCAAAACCAAAGCATAAATTAGAATTTGAAAGAGAATATCTTTTAAAGGATAAGAATAATAATGATTTAATTAAAGGTATTTCTAACTGGGTTATTATTGATTTAAATACAAGAGGCGTTGTTCGTAGTGATAAAATAGATTTTAATGGAGAATATTATTCGTTTACAAATTATATAGATAAATGTAAAAGAAAATTAAAATTAGATAAATCATTAATTATAGAATATAAGAAATATCAAGTCAGATTAGATGATTTAGATCATAATAGACATATGAATAATACAAGATATATAAATTGTATAGAAAATTTATTTTTTAGTTATGAAGATAATTTATATATTAAAGAAGTAGAAATAGCTTATATAAAAGAAGCTAAATATAATGATATAATTAATATAGGTCACTATAAAATATTAGATAGGGATGCTTATATAGGTTTTATAGATGATAATATTTGTTTTGAATGTTTAATAGGAGTAGAAAAGATATGAAGGAATTTTTAAAATTTATTGAAGATACACCAACAGCATTTCATGCTTGTAAATCTTTTAAAGATTTATTAATTAATTATTATTTTAAAGAATTAAAAGAAAATGAGGTTTGGAATATATTACCAAATAGTTTATATTTTGTAAGTAGAAATGATTCTTCATTAATTGCTTTTAAAACGCCAAATAAGGCTTATAACAGCTTTAAAATAACTGCAGGTCACTTAGATTCACCAACATTTAAATTAAAGCCTAATTTCAAGTTAGAAAGAGGTAAATATATTAAATATAATACAGAAGTATATGGTGGAGTTATATATTCATCATGGTTTGATAGACCTTTAGGTATTGCAGGTAGATTATTAATTAATAGTGGTGATAAAATCACTACTAAATTAATTAATATAAAAAAAGGTATTGCGTTTATACCTAATTTACCTATTCATTATAATAGAGGTGTAAATAGTGGTGTTGAACTTAATCCTCAAATTGATTTACTGCCAATATTTGGTGAAAAGGAATTGAAATATAATAGCTTATATGAATTAATTGAGGATTATTATGATATTAAAGAAAAAGATATTTTGGCCAGTGATTTATATTTGACTAATCTTGATAGGGGTATGATTGTAGGAGCTAATGATGAGTTTGTTATGGCTCCGCAAATAGATAATTTAGAATGTTCTTATGGTTTAATTAAGGCTTTATTAAATTCTATTTGTAAAGATAGTATATCTGTTTGTGCATTATTTGATAATGAAGAAATAGGATCATCTACTATGCAAGGAGCTAATTCAACTTTTTTAAGTGATGTTTTAAAAAGAATTAGTATAGCTTATAAAAAGTCTGAAGAAGAGCATTTAATTAATTTAGCTAATTCTTTTATTATATCAGCTGATAATGCTCAAGGATATCATCCTAATTATCCTTCAAAATATGATGAAACAAATCCATGCTTTTTAAATGGTGGTATTGTAATAAAAAATAGTGCAAATGGAGCCTATACAACTAATGCTTATTCAAGCGCAATCTTTCAAAAGACGTGCAAAAATGCAGGGGTTCCATATCAATTAAACACTAATAGAAGTGACATTAGAGGAGGTTCTACCCTAGGTGCAATTTCTTTATCACATGTTTCAATACCTTCAGTTGATATTGGTTTAGCACAGCTTGCGATGCATTCAAGTTATGAAACTGCAGGAGTTAAAGATTTAGATTATTTAATAAAAGCCATTATAGAATTCTATAATAACTAACATATATTATATAAATTTTATTTTAACTAATTGTCTAAGATTTTTCTTAGACTTTTATTTTTTTATAAAAAAATAGATAAAAACATAAAAAAAAGTTAAAAAAATATCAAAATATATAATATTTTGTCGAAATTCGATTGAAAAGGTTTTCAATAAGAGTTATAATTAAAGATGGACTAGTGTCTATGTTTTTTGACATACATAAAATGATGATTTTATATATAATTTTTTTAAAAACAAGGAGGACTTGTATTATGAAGAAAATAGGAAAAATATTATCAGGTAGAAAAACTAAAATATTGTCTATTATTTTCACCTTTGTAACTATTATATGTTTAACAACTACTTTGATTTTAAGTATGACATATACTAAAGGTGATGATAATAAAGGTGATAGTAATAATTTATCTCAAACGAAAGAATATTATGAACAACTTTCTTCAAGTTCTTCATTATCAAATTATTTAATATATCAATATTATAATGCAAATGAAGCTCCTGATGGAATAACTGAAGGCTATTGGGTAATTGGTATTAACTATGGACAGTTAGATACAGATTTAACAAATGGTACTTTAAATTTTACACCAACAAATACGTATACTCAGGGTGAACCTCTAATTCAACAGTATGTTTCTGAAAATCCTGCAATTGTGATTCCTGAAAGATATGATGGTAAAAATATTGTTGGTGTTAATTTTACTAGTACAAATACTTTAACTTCTTATTCAAATTATATTGGTCTAAATTCATTTATTGAATATGTTAAAATTCCTAAAACTGTAAAATATATAACAAAGGCTAGTTTTTATAACTTTTCTAAATTGGGATATTTTGAAACTCCTTTTATTGGTACTGAAAGAGGATCTTCAGCAAGAGGGTTAAATAAAAATGATTTAGATCTTGAAGATTTAAAAAATAAGTATGGTACATCTAGTGATTCTTTTGGTTCAATGTTTTCTGAACCTTCACCTTATAATCAATCTCAAAATTTTTCGCCTCAATCTGGCTGGGATTCACATGGGGGAGACTATGAACCAAGAGCTGTAAGATGGGGTGAATCAGAAAACACAACAAATTATTGGTATTTTCTTCCATCTAAGATTGATTATTTAATTATTACAGATGAAACATCCTTGGGTAATTATGCATTGTCTAAATCATCTGCGAGAATTGTTGAAATTACTGCTAGTAGTGAAACGGATTTATTTGAATTTGGTTATTATTGTTTTGCAGAAAGTGGTTTAATAGCTACTGCTGATAGTAGTGGTAATAATGTTCAAGGTGAACAAGGTCTAGAAGAAATTAAATTAAATATGGCAAATAAAATTAAATTTAATACTGGTACTTTTAATTATTGTCAAACCTTAAAAAATTTAATAATTCCTAATTTTTCAGCAAATCCAACAATACCTGCATCTTTTGCATATAGGGCTTTAAGTCTTGAATCTGTTTATATTCCTGGAACAGTTAAAGAAATTGGAAATGGTGCGTTTAATGGTTGTAATAAATTGAAAAGAATTGCAACATATAATGAAACTATTGATTATAGTAAAGTCACTTTTGATTATGAAACAGATAAAAGCAATGGACTTGTAAATAATAGTTCTTATATGTATGATTTACCAACTGGATTAGAAATTATTGGTAATGATGCATTTAAAGAGTGCTCTGAATTAGATACAATTTTTGTTCCTGATTCAGTGACATCTATTGGTTGGGGTGCTTATGCGGCATGTTCTAAGGTTGAAAAAGTAATATTGCCTTTTATTGGTTCTCATAGAAGTGATTGTATTTTATCTGGAGATCACGCGTGTATAGATGCAGGAGATAATGGTAAAACTGAATATCATAAACTTTTTGGATGGATATTTGGCGGTTCTAATGTATCAGGTGATAATTTTTATCTTGCATCTCAAGGAAATAGTGGAAGATTTTATATTCCTAAAAAGTTAACTGAAATTACAATAACAAGTGAATCTAGATTAGCTAAAGGTTGTTTACAAAATTTAGAAAATGTTACAAGTATAGTTATTGGCGAAAGAACAAATAAAGAAGGCGTTGTTGAAGAAAATGATAGATTAAAGGGTATAGAAGAAGGCTGTATGAATGGCTGTTCGAACTTGATTAGTTTATCTATTCCATCTATTAAGAATAATTTAGGATTTTTATTTGCTGGAAATGAATTTTCTGGTAGTTATGGAACAACTGGCACATATAAAGTTCCAAATACTTTAAAAATGATTAAAATTAATAATATGCCACAGGTAACATCAGGATTGTTTACTAATTGTACTTCTTTGGAAACTGTTGAAATATCAAAAAATACTGTATATATGGATGAGTCAATTTTCTATAACAATTCTAAATTAAAAACATTAATTATTCCATTTGTTGGTGCACATAGAGGATATTATTCCACTTATGATAAGTATCATGGTGGTGGTTGGATACATGGATCGCATGTTAATCTTAGAAGTTCTTTGAAATGGATATTTAGCCGTTCTGACCATTCAGATACATATTGTAATGGCTGGACAAGTCATAATATGTATTATCATGCATATATTCCAAATTCATTGGAAAACTTAACTATAACTGATGATACTGATATTACATGGCAGGGTGTTAGAGGATTTTCTTCTTTAAAAAATATTTCAATAACAAATGTTCCAACTTCAGTAGGTGAAGGTGCATTTGCTGGATGTAGTGATTTAGAAGCTATACAGATTCCATATACTGGTCATGTAAAACAATGGAATAATATTCAACCAAAAACATATCATCAATTTGGTTGGATATTTGGTGCTGGTAGTTATGGTAATTCGTATGAAGCTGCTGGTTGGTATATACCTAAAAATTTAAAAACAGTTGAAGTTGGAAGTCAAAATACTGCTATTGAAAATTTATCTAATACAATTTATTATTCAGCATTTAATGGTTGCTCAAGTATTGAAACTATAGATTTTAAAAATGCTAATATTGTCGAATTACAATCTTATGCATTTGCAAATTGTAAAAATTTGACAACTATTAAATATCCTAATGCTCAATTTAAACATGTTGGAGATTATGCTTTCTATAATTGTTTGAATATTAAAACTTTAAAGAAAATAGGAAATCTTGCTGGATCTATTCCTGATACAGTTGTGACACTAGGAGATTATGCTTTTTCTGGTACATCTGTTGGATATAAAGATTCAAATAATTATAGAGATAATAAAGTTGATTTAAAGGGTTATACATCTTTAGGTGCTTATGCTTTTTCTAATTGTTTACAAATCGATGAAATAACTGTACCAGAAGGTGTTAGTGTTGGTGAAGGTTTATTTGCTGATTGTTTGTATTTAAATAAATGTATATTACCTAGTCAAAAGAAAGATGTTTCTGCTTATATGTTTAAGAATTGTATAAGCTTAACAGCTTTAGATTTAAGAGGTATTAGTGATTTACCTGAGGGTATTTTATATGGTTGTACAAATATGAAATTCGACTCAAAAGATGCAAATAAGGAAAATCAATTACAACTAAATCAATATGTTAATTCTATAGGTCCATATGCATTTAAAGGTTGTGTATCATTTAAAGATTTTGTATTCCCTAGTATTCAAAGTGATATTAAATTAACTATTGGTGAAGGTGCATTCCAAG
>CAZQOM010000013.1:8051-14389 GCA_964595145.1 uncultured Anaeroplasmataceae bacterium
TATGACTATTCCTGCTGAAACAAAAGCTATAGATAAAAAAGGATTTATTGGTTGTGATGATAATTTCTATTTCTGGGTATATTATCCTGAAGATGAATGGCCAAAAGATTGGGTAACTAATTGGAATTGTGATTATCCAGTATATGTTATCGGTGATAAGGGTGTAGATATATTTACTTATACTTATGATGTAAAAGAAAAGAAATATTATATAACAGGTATAACAGAACAAGCCTATAAGATTGGTTTATCTGGTCAAATTAGAATCCCATCATCTCATAATGGTATTGCAGTTGTAGGAATTGATGAAAAGAAATTTAATAATGATGATAAAACAAATCCTGTACAATATCACATATATTCTCAAACAGGAATTACTAGCATAATATTACCTAAAGGTTTGACTAAAATTTCAAAAGATAATGATGGTAATTATCCTTTCCAAACTGGATATAGAGTAGATATTTATACGGAATATACTAAAGAAGAAATTAAAAAGATATATAATGACAGTTTTGATTTAAAAAAACAAGAATATGCAGATTGGGAAAATGGATTAAATTCAATTGATGATGAACAAGTTGCAGCTAAACAAAATGAATTAATGGATGAATTAAAAGGCTGGTTACCATTAGAAGCAAATGAGTATGGTGAATATATTTATTTAGAGGATGAAAAGGACTGGGATAATAATATATATATTGATCGTCGCTGGGTAGATAAAGGTGTTTTATATTATGCAAATGATTGGAGTTATGGTGGTTTAAGTAAAACTATACCATATATAAATGTTAATTCTATAAAATTTACATTTGATGAGGTTGAATTGGGACGAGCTACATATAATGGCAGCGAAATTGAGGTACCAATAGTTAAAGCTCAATTACCTGGTGAAGTATTTATAAGTGATGATTTTGATGTTGATAAGGCTATATATATTTACGATGATAATATAAATATATTTAATTTTACATATTATGATAATATAGTTGTTGGTAATGCTAAGGTAAAAATTGATATTAATACAGATGTTTTGGAAAATTATAATAAAGCTATTGAAAATGAAAAATATCCTTTAAGATTATTTGGTACTAAAACTTTGACATATAAAATTAAACCGGTTGAATTAATAATTAACTCAGCGGAAGATGATGGAAAATATGTTAAAACATATGATAGAAAAGAATGGTCTAATAATGTATGGATATTAAATCAAATTAAAGGATTAGATGGTTTCCCAGGAGCAACTTTTAAAGGTACTTTACGTACAACTAGTGCTAATGCAGGTATATATTTACCATTATCTTTAAGATGGGATAGTTATAGTATTTTAATAAATGGAATTGATATAACATCCAATTTTACTGTTAAAATTTTGTTTGAAGTTCATATTCTTCCTCAAGAAGTTGAAATTGTATTCTTAGAAGAAGAAAACAAGGTTGGTGGTAATTATGTTCTTGCAGAATTATGGGGTGATCAATCAAATGCAGCAGCAAATCATAAGATATATTCTTATAGATATATAGGCCAAGAAATTACTCCTTATGCTATTGCTAAAGTATATAAGGATGATCCTAATGCTAATGCTGAATATATAAGTCGTGATTATTGTCCTGTTAAAGTAGTACATATTTCTAATAAAGGCCTTTTCCCTTATGAAGAAAGTAAATCTACTTATCATTTCTATGCATATTTAGCTGATAATAGTAATTATAAATTATGTAAAAGATTAGATGATGGTTCAAAACAAGAAAAACCTGAATTAATTTTATCAACAAATAATAAAATAATTGCGATAGATGATTATTATAGAATTGCAAAAGGTAGAATTATTATTAATATAGATTTATCAGAACCTGGATATACAATTGGCATATTTGAAGATAATTGGTCAATTTCTTGGGGATTAGATGGTCAACATAGTAATTCTTATATTACAGGTTTAGGTGAAAATTCCAATTTTGTTGGTAAACTTGCATCATCTTATGATGCAAAAACATCATATACATATAATAGTATTAACGATGATATTATTGTGAATGGTAAAAAAGTTTTCTTGTTTAATGTAAGTTATTCAGAAACTGATCCAAAAATCAGTTGGCAAGAAGTAAGCTATAAGGAGGAAGGATATGTTCAAGGGTTTACCGCAACAGCTGAAAAACCATATTTAATTTATAATCGATATTTAGCTGGCCAAAATCAAGGTTGTGATGATCCAAATAGATATGATGTTATTGTTAATGCTCGTGTTAAAATAATTTATAATGATTTTGATGTAAGTTATTATATTGGTGAAGATACTAATGATTATGAAACATTAAAAATTCAAAATTATCAACAATATCCAACACTAAAAGATAGAGAATATATTGATGCTAGTGGTAATAAAGATAATAGAATATTTGCTTATATGGAATATGCTGTAGATAGAAAAACTTATAGATTTTCTATGGAAGATTTAGCTTTATTTAATAAAGTTAATGGCAGTTATACAGCAGCTGAAATTGAAAAATTGGGTTATGTTAAAACATATTATAGTGATAAAGGTACATCATCATCTTCAGATGAACCTACATTTATAAATGTTGGTACATATTTATATTTTGTTAATTTTACAGCTAGACATTATAATGATAAACAATTTAATGTTTGGGTGGAAGCTGTAAAAAGTGATGTTAAACTTGATAATTTATCAAAATATTATGATAGAAAACCAGTTGATTTAAAATATATACAAGAAAAATTCTTAAAAATTGATTCTATAGGTCAATTAGATAATATTACTCTTGTTTTTAAAGATTCAACAGGTAATATAATACTTGATGAACCACCTGTTAATGTTGGAAAATATAAAGTACATATTACTATTCCAGGTACAGACTTCTTTAATGAATATGATAAAGAAATTGATTTTGAAATAAAAAAGCGTATTATTACACTTAATGTTTCAACACCATCTTCATCGATGTTATTTAATAATAATAAATATGTTATTGATTTATCTAAACGTACTGATTTAGGCATTGATTCACAAGGTCCTAATGGAGGTTTACTTGATGGTGATTCTATAACTGGTACTTTACAAACAACTGACTTTATTCCTGAAAAATATTATACTGAAGTTGGATATTCTTATGGTTTTGAATGGAAATATAATTATGAAGTAAAATATTTAGCTTCTAATAATTATGTGACAGAAAATTATGACGTAGTACTAAAAGGTACTTTTGATATTTTACCTCTACAATTCGAATATGAAGTAAAAGAAAATCCTAGTAATAGTTTATTTGATCAAAAAACAAATTCAGCCGGTATTCCTATTAAAAATGAATATGTAAAGCAAGTGGATTATGATGGTAAATTCCATAGTTTATTGATTAATGTTTTATATCCTTCTTCAACTAATTATTCACCTGCTCCTACTTCTGATTATAATGTATATTATAGTGATATTAATTTAAGTGAATTTTCTAACGGTTGGTCTAATTCATCATATCCTTATTCACAACCAGGAAAATATGATATTTATTTTATGATTAAGGCTGACTATTTTGAAACTATTATAGGTCATGCATTACTTGAAATAAAAGCGTTAAAGATTATATATACTGAATCTTCTACAAATGATTCAGATAATGATCCTAATATTTGGACATTTGAATATGATGGATTATTAAAAGAATATGAAATAAATGTTACAACACCAAGTGATAATTCACATACGATATTATATGATATTGGTGATGGTTTAGGTTATACATTAGTAGTACCTAGCTATCAAGAAGAGGGGGTATATACTCTTAGATATAAGATTATGGCTCCAAATTACGAGACAGTTGAAAGAACAGTAAAAATTCATATTTTACCTCCTTCTAATCCACTACCTGATGGTGTATATAATTGTAATTATTTTGACGGAATTTATGATGGAGAATATCATAATGTAGAAGCTAAATTTAATGAAACGTGGGTTAATAGTCAAAAAAATAATGATGATAATTTCTGGACTAAAATAACATATTCTACTGATGAAGGTAAAACTTGGACTGAAGTAAATCCTAAATATAAAGAAATAGGAGAATATGGTGTTTGGGTTAAATTTAGTGCAAAAGGATATTCACCTAAAATTGAAAAAGGCAAAATTAAGATTAAAGGTAAAACTTTATATTTAGTATCAAGTGATTTTGTAACTATATTTGATAATAAATACCATAATATAGGTTTAGATGTTTCAAATGAAGGTAAAGCATTAGGCTATGAACTTAAATATGATGAAGAAAAGAATGAATATACATTAATAAGAAAAGAAGCAGGTGTGGTTAAAGAATCTGTTGTCTTAGATGTTTATTATACAACAAATGGTAATGATAAATTTAATGATCAAAATTGGCTTCAAGGTAGAGGATATAAAGATGTTGGTTTATATGCTATTTATATGAAGATAGAAGCGGAAAATTATGAACCATTAATTGTTACTGATAGTAATGAACCTTTCTATAATGAATTAGAAATAAAATTCCTTTCTGACCCTGATGTAAGTGCTAAAACTCCACAAATATTTGAATATCGTAAATCTCCTTTAACTGCAGAAGATATTATTATTGATTCAACAATATATAAATATGATAAAGATGGTAATAGAATTTTACCAGGAGAGTTCATTGAAGGATATTGTGTAGCAGATGGTGCTAAAACTGCATATTGGTATTCAGCTACTAAAATTGGTGATACATATAGTAAAGATGTACCAGAACAAAGAATAGATGCTCCACAAGAATTAGGTGTATATTATGTTAAAATTAGAATTTCAGCATCAAAAAATACTGGTGCATGCGAAGTTGAATGTTATGTTGAAATTGTTCCTAAGGTATTAGAAGTTAAATTTGATTCACCACAATATTATGATGGCTCAATAAAAGACCCTAATCCATATGTAGAAACTGGCACATCTGACATTATAAATTTAGGATATAAGGTTCAAGGTAATGCAGACCCTATTGATATTGGTAAATATACATTTGATGTATGGAAGATTACTAATAATCCAAATTATGTATTAAAAGAAAATACTTTTATATTTGAAATTATTAAGCGTTCAGTTTTATTTAAATTAGATGAAACAATGGAAAAAACTGAAAATAATGATAAATGGGATCATACTAAATCTATTTATTATGATAATTCAAATCAAACATTTGGTGAAGATCACTGGGCTGGTTTAGGTCAATTATCTGGTGAGGCTGAAAAATATCTTAATGGTAAACTTGAAAAAGTTACATATACAGGTTTAGCTTCAAATCATATGATTTTAGTTGAATTAGAAACAATGTATGGTGTACGTGCTACTTATTATTATTCAACTATTTCTTCTGCATATTATAGTAATAGAGTAGTTATTAAAGGACCAACTTATAATGGTATAACAAAAGCTATGATAGTAGAAAAGGATAATAATGGTAATATCGTAAGAGATTCAAATGGAAATCCTATTGATGTTACAGAATTCTATGATATTGATTTTGATATTAAAGTTTCTATTGTAAATCCTGAATTTAATGTTGATTTATTAGAATTTACAAATGAATATGTATATGATGGATTATATCATCAATTAATTATTAATAATTTATCTGTTTTAGGTAATAGTGTTTTAGTTGAATTCTTTGATGAAGATTTTGATAATGGTACAGGTAAACCTAAAGGTAAATGGGTTAGTGCTTGTCCTAAAAAAATAACAGTTGGTAATTATAAAATCAAATATAGAATATCTGCGATGGGTTATGAGACTACTGAAGGTGAAAAAGATTTAATCATTAAACCAGCTGATCTAATTATTAATATTAGCGATGATATGTATAAAACTAGAACAAATAAATCTATTAGTTTATATGCAATAACATCTACATCATCTATTCATAATTTATATGATGGAACACCTCATTTAAATTTTGTAGAAATACCTAATATTTTAGCTGGTGATATTACACCTACACATATCAGATATTTTGCAAAAGATTTAACTATTAATAATAAAACAATAACTGAAGCTGATATAAGAGAATTATATGATAATGCTCCTACAACATTAGATATTACAGAATCTAAATTATATAAAGCAGGTTTAGATTCTGTTGTTGATGCAGGAAAATATTATTGTGTAGTATATTTCGAAGAAGATATCAATAGGTGGCATAGAAATTATTCGATAAAAGAAGTACAATTAAAACCAAGAGATATTGTAATTGATATTAATCAAACTATAGTATCTTTAAATATTAATAATAATATCATTAAAAAAACTTATGATGGTACTCCAATTATATTTAATTTAGTTGATG
>CAZQOM010000013.1:14399-19644 GCA_964595145.1 uncultured Anaeroplasmataceae bacterium
ATTTTCCTGACGGATTATTACAAAATCATGATATTGATGCTAGTTCTACAAAACTTCTAACATATTCTGTTAGAACTAATAGTGCTAATGCTAAAATATATGATTTAGAAACTGATTTTGAATTTGAATATATTGAAATTAGAGATAATTCTAATAGTGGTAAATTAGTAAAGATGAGTAATTATCATCCAGTTCTAAAAGGAAATTTGATAGTTGAAATTACTAAGAAATATCTTGAAGATGATGAATTTAATATTATCTTTAATAATTTAAATTATTTTGAATATATTAAAGAATATAATGGTAAAATTCATTCTCCACATGAATTTGGTAAAGATGCTAAAACAGATAAAGATAAATATTTCATTTGTTTAAGTGACGGACAATTAACATTAATATTCTATGAATTCTTAAGTTATGAAAATAATTTAGATGGTCCACGTCTTAATGGAGACCAAAAAGATGTTGGAAAATATCATGTATATTTTGAAATAGGAGAAGGCACTAATTATTATTCATCAGAAGACTCATATGATAATTTTAAAGCTGATGGAACAAGGTGGCTATCAAGTAGATTTTTAGATTATTATGTTACTTGTAATCCTAAAAAGGTAAATGTTATTTGGGATGAAGATAAGATAAAACAAACATTTAATGGTGAAATATTATCACCGGATCCTTATTTTATTGATAATGAAACAGATCCAAATAACGAAATTAAGGTATATTTAGCAACTAAGTATCAAATTAATAATTTTGAAATAAAAGAAGGTCAAATTAATACTGGTTCATATTATGTTAATGCTTGTTTTGATACAACAACTCCAACAGGTATTATATATAATAAGAATTATGAATTACAAAATACTAATAATTATTTCTTAATTGAAAAATTAAAATTAACTATTCAAATTGGTGACGGTGGAGATTCTAACGATATAGTTTATTATTCAACAAGTAGTGCATGGAATGTTAATTTATATAAACAAGATACACCAGGTGGACCTGAAATAATAACAAATGGTGATAAAGAAATTGAAGCATTTTTAAAACGTATTACAACATTTGAAAATGTTAGAATTATGACTATTGGTTCAACTGAAAGATTATATTCCGGTAAAGGTGATTTTAAGGTTACAGCAAATGCTATTAAAATAGGTGATTTAGATATACAAAAATCATTAGAATTTGATATATTAGGTTCAGTACAAATTGTAGCTGACAGAATAGTTTATGAATATTTAGATGAGATTAGCGTTGAATATCGTGGTACTGGTTATTCATTTGAAGAACTAAATATATTAACTGTTACTAATCCTAAAGAGTATAGTCTAGAAAACTTTAAAATTAATGGAAATATTACAACATCAAAAGATATAGAAACAATGGTTGATGTAGGTGATTATGAAATTAGTTTTGATATAAAAGCTGATAATAAAACATCTATTTCACTAAAAAATATTGTAGTTCATATTGTTAAAGCTAAATCTTTCTTTATACCAATCGATTCATTAAATAAAGTATATGATGGTGCAGCTGTAAAAGGATCTGAAGTAGCAGAAAATGCTAAATATGCATTTAATGGTGAAGTATCAAATTTAAAATATACATATTATAAAATTGTTAATGGTAGAGAAGAATTATTAGGTGATACTGATAATGATGCGCCTTATCAAGCAGGACAATATGCTATGTATATTACTCAAACTGATGATACTAATCCTAATGTTCATAAGAATTATACTGATTTAAATCAAAAAATAACATTTACTATTTCTAAGAGAACTATTAATTTAGTAATTAAAAATGATATGGAAATAGAAACTGATGTAAATTTAGGTCAAAAATTTGATTCTGGTGAAATAATAAAGACGGGTGGAGATAATAAAGATGAATTAATTACATTAAATAATCTTTATTATAGCTATACTTTAGCTGATCTTCAAAGAGGAAATTATTTTGCAAAGAAAGTATTTAAAGAAAGTAATAATGGTAATTATCAAGAATTTGTAACTGATAATGGTACAACATTCATGTTCTCTTGGCAAATATTTAAAATGGATCCAGAAAATCCAAGTCAAATTTTATATGAGACTATCACATTGCCAGATCCAGCAAATCCAAGTCAAACAATAACTGATCAAAGACCTATAGATTTATCTAGTAATTATGAAATTAATTTGACATTTGATATGTCTGTTCACTATCCATATATTCCTGTTGAAATAAATGGATATGAGGGTGTATATGATAAAAATCCTCATACAGGAACAATAACATATAGTGATTCAACTAAAAAGTATACAGATGATTCTGGCAATGTTTGGTTTGATAAAGAGTGGTTTGAAAATAATACATTAACTTATTTTTCATTAAATACTATTGATGAAAGTAATTTAGGTCAAGCAAATACTTTAGATGATGTTAAACAAACTGAACCAGGAAAATATAATATTTATTATTTAATTAAGGTTGATACAAATAAACAAGGTAATAGTAATATTAAATTTGAATACAAAAAAGGAACTATAGTTATTAATATTAAAAAGATTGATAGAGAAATTATAATTACAGATCCAACAAAAATATATGATGGAAATCCAATTGGTAAGATTTATACTGGTTTTGACTCAATAGGAAGATATTTCCCAATTCATGAATTTGATTATAAAGATCCATCTATCATAGATCAATTTGATTATAAAGATGTTAAAATAACATATTATAGAGGTTCATTTGAAATAGATCCTAAAACAGGATGTATAGAATCTGGAAATTATTATTATACAATGAGTTTCCCTGAAAGTGAATATTATAATGAATTAATTGTTCCTAGAACCTATTTCTATATTAATAGAGTTACTATTTATATAGAAAATAATTTAACTATTGGTAGTGAAGTTATCGGGTATAGTAGTGTATTTAATAATTTAGTTGTTACATATGAATTTGATGTTGATAGTAATTTTAATCAATTACCTTCAAGTCATTATAAATTATATACATTAGATAACAATGGTACTGAACAACCATTAACTGATTTTAGTTTAATTACAACATTAGTAACTAATAGTTCAGCAATTGGTGAATATATAGGTTCTAAATTAAAACCATTTGGATATCAATTTACTGTTGTTAATACAATTGGTGAAGATATAACAAATAATTATCAAATAGATTATTCTAAGGCATCTATTACAATTACCCCAGGTGAAATTGTAGCTACTGCAGTAGATAATGAATTTATATATGATGGTTTAGAACATGGATTTACATATCAAATATCTACTCCATCACCTACTATTTGTAATGTATTTTATAAAGATAAAAATACAGGTAATTGGGTTAATGTGATGCCAAAATATCGAGATGTTGGTGATTATACTGTAGATATTAAAATAGAATCACATAATTATGAAACAAAAGAATTAACATTAAAATTAAAAATTAATAGAGCGCCTACTATATTTAAATATGTAACATCGCTTAATAAAACATATGATGGTGAAGAAGTAGGTTTACCTGAACAAGTTGAAACTAATCGTGATGATGCAAATGAAAATAATCAAAAGGATTCATATATTTATGAATATTATGAATATGATAAAGATGGTGCATTAATTGCTAATCCGATGTTTACTGTACAAATGGTATTAAATTCAAAAGGAGAACTAGTTCAACAAACAACTGGAACTCGTCCTGTTAATGCTGGTAAATATATGATTAAAATAATAGTTCCTGAATCAAAGAATTTTGAAGCTAATACTTATACAAGTGATTTTTATATAAGTAAACTTAAAACTTCAATTTCTTGGGATAAATTAAATTTCATATATAATGGTGAAGTTCAAAAACCAGTAGCTAAAGTTAATTTAACTACAAATGATGAAGAACATAAAATTAATATTGTATTAAAATATACAATCGTTGCAGGACGTGATCCATATGACAATAGGTCAATACTAGCAGGAGACTATGAGATAACAGCTGAAATTGATTATGATAATTCTGATGCAAAGGCAATTAATTATGAGATTGCTGATATATATAAGTCTAAAACTTATACTATTCAACATCGTGAAATTACAATTACTTTCTCAAAAGAAAACTTATTAGATAATAGTCCAAATCATTTATATTTCATTCAACATATAAGTTCATCACTTAATACTGATCCTTCAACTACATTAAAATTTGATGCAACTAATATAGTTAATGGTCATGTAATTAATGATTTCTTGAAATTAAATTATGATACATCTAATCCTTATAAGAAATATAATACATTAAATGACTTTACTTGGTGTGATGCTGCAAATAATGCTGGTAATGTTACAATAAATTATCCAAGAATTGTAGATTCTAATAACCAAGATGTAACAAATAATTATAAGGTTAAATATAATTTAAGTTTAAGTTTAACTAATATACAAGGAAAACCTTCATATCAATTAGTTGGATATAAGGGTAATTATGATGGAAATGATCATACATTTACTTTAACACTAGATAAACCAAGCGATTATAAGGTGGCTTATAAATGGACAGGTACTACAAGTTTCACATTTGAAGATGATATTCAAACACCATCTAAAAAACCTGAATTTAAAAATGTAGGTGTTTATAATATTGAAATTAAATTCTATAGTTTAGCTGGTGATGAAGTTCATACTGATAATACAACAGTTCAAATTGATAAAGCTTCACCTAAATTAACACCTAATATTGATATGAAATTAGGTAAAATATATGATGGTAAACCTGTTGATGATCCAGAAATGGATTATGAAGGTAAGAGTAGTAATGATAAAGGTAAATTAAAATATACTTATTATGAATATGTAGCTGCTGATAATGGTTATACAAAAGAATTAACAAGTGCTCCAAAAAATGTTGGTAAGTATAAAGTAAATGTATCATATATTGAAGATGATAATTATGCAGCTGAAGATTATACACTTTCTAATTTAGTATTTGAAATTCAAGCTAGAAAGATTACTATTACAATTAAACAATCTAAAGGTATTAAATTATATGATGGTTTATTCTGGAAATCAGAAATTGATAATAGTGATGTTGTAGGTAGTGGTGTTGATGGACTTGCTCCTGATGAAACAATACAATGGCAACAACAAATTCTTGAATTACAAAATGCAAATGTAGGTAAATATAATCCTAATACAAATAGAAATTTACTTTCATGGAATACTACTGGTCAAACAGATAAATGTAAGATATGGAATAA
>CAZQOM010000014.1:0-5656 GCA_964595145.1 uncultured Anaeroplasmataceae bacterium
GATACTAAATTATGACCAAAATTAGTTATAGGCAACATAGCTCCTGCACCTGCAATATTTATTAATTTATCATAGAAATTGTTAAAATCAAGTAAAGTTCCTAAAACAACAAATAATACTGTTATATGTCCATTAGTAAGTTTAAAAATATCTTTGATTAATTCCGCAGTTGAACATATAAATCCACCTATTATAAATGCATATATATAAATCATTTAACATTCTCCAAACATATAATATGAGCTATTGCTGGAATACTATTTTTTTGATTAATCATTGTTGGATTCATTAAAGCACCTGTTGCACATAAAAGTACTTTTTTATAATATCCAGATTCTAATTTATCTTTTATATATGATAATAATACAGCTGCAGCTGTACCTGGTCCACTACCACCAGCTAATACATTTTGTTTTTTAATATTATATAATAATAAACCACAATCATTATAATTATAAATACTTCCAAACTCATCCTTTAAAGCCTTCAATACAATTTCATAACCATATTTAGATAAATCACCTGTTAATATCAAATCATAATCATAAGGTGTTGTATTAGTGTTTTTAAAATGACTAAACAAAGTTTCTAAAGCTGCAGGTGCCATAGCTCTACCAAAATCACAAGAATCAGCAAATCCTATATCAATAACTTTGCCTATTGTAAATTCTTTTAATTTAATTTTACTCTTATTCTTACTTAATAAAGCTGATGCTCCTATTGTTGAGGTGAATGTTTGAGTTATTTCTTTCATTCCACCATATTCTGTTGGATTTCTAAACTGTCTTTCAGCAGTTTGATTATAACTTGAAGTAAATACTAATATATTATTTATCTCATTTTTAGATAATAATAATGAAGCTACTCCTAATCCTAAAGCAATAGTTGAACAAGCTGAATATATTCCTATAAGACTTATAGCAAGACATCTAAAAGTATAATTTGTTATCGCAAGCTGATTTGAAAGTTCTCCTCCTATTGCTAAATCTATATCTTTAATATCTATGTTTTCTTTTTCTAATAAAATATCTATAGTTTTTCTTAATAATAATATCTCACTATCTTCAAAAGATTTCATCTTACATTCATCAATTAAATCAAAATATTTTTTTAAAGGTCCTTCTCCTTCTAATTTTCCTGCAACAACTGAACTATTATTTAAATATATATTGTCAAATTTAAAAGTCATTTTAAACACCTAAGATATATCTTATAATTGATACAATTATAGCTGAAAAAGTACCTAATACAATTACACTTCCTGAAAGCTTTAATGTATTAGGTCCTATACCAAAAATTATACCTTCATTATGATATTCCATAGCTGCAGAAACTGCTGAATTTGCAAAACCAGTTATAGGTATTTGAAGTCCAGCTTTAGCTATTTGACCCAAATTATCATATATTCCTAAAAGAGTAAATATTCCTGTTAAAAAAATAATAGTAAGAGTCATTAATAAAGATGAATCTGTTTTATTAAAATTTAAAATATAAAAATAAAAATCAAAAAAAAGTTGGCCAATAATAGAAATTAATCCTCCAAAAAGAAACGATAATAAATAATTTTTTAATATTTCTTTATAATTTCTATTTTCTTTAACCAACTTTAAATAATAATTTCTTGTTTTTTCCATAATTATTCACCATTATTATTATTTCAAATTATGAAAAAGTTATTAATAATTACCATTTTTTACTAAAAATAATTTTAGTTCCTTTGCCTAAAGTACTTTCTACAACAAAAGAATCACAAAACATTTCCATTATTGTAAATCCTAAACCACTTCTTTCTTCTTCTTTTTTAGTTGAATATAATGGTTCTCTTGCCTTTTTTATATCTTCAATTCCTTTACCATAATCTATAACCTCACAACAAACATTTATATCATCTACTACTACATTTAATTCGATATATTTATCTTCATTATTATCATAGCCATGTACTATAGAATTAGTTATAGCTTCACTTAATACAGTTTTTAATTCATTTAAAAATGTTATTGTTGGATTATTTTCAATTATAAATGCACTAATAGCATTTCTTATTATACTTATGTTTTGTCTTTTAGAAATGAATTTCATTTTTATTTCGTTATACATATTTGCCTCCTAATTTGAAAGTGATTTAATTACTGCCTCTTCTGAATCTCTTATTTTACATATTTTAGCTAAACCAGATATAAGTATAATTCTTTCAATTTTTTGATTAAGATTACTAATTATTATTTCTCCATCTTTTTTTCTTAATTGATGATATCTTCCAATTATAAAACCAATACCAGAGGAATCTAAAAAATTTAATTCTTGAAGATTTAATACTAAATATTTAATATTATAATTATTTATATAATTAGATATTCTTAGTCTTAAATCTGTTACACTAACATCATCTAATTCTCCTTTTAATCTTAAAATTAAAATATCTTTTTTAACATATACTCCTACATTTAATCCCATATAATCACCCAACTGATATTATAAAATAAGATTAAATAATAAAGAAGTATTTCGACAAAAATAGAAAATTAATTCGTATGACAAAAAAATACATAAAAAAACTAGTACATTTTTCATGTACTAGAATATTTTATAATTATGCTTTAAAATGATAATTACAATCATTACAATAATAACCATTTCTTTTTATGAACCATTTTTTACAGTGCCAATAATAAGTTTTACTTTTTCTTTTCATTATTATTGCAATCCACCAATCAAAACAAATTAAAATAAACAGACCAATAGTCCATTTACAAATTGCATATAAAAGCCAAAATATGCTAAATAATATAAAAAACAAAATACCAAAGTGCATTCCTTTTGTTTCTAGTGTACAATTTGTACTATTACATTTAGGACAATTAATATAACCCATAAACAAATCCTCTCTTTCTTTAAATAAATTATACCCCCACCCATCACATTTTTGTCAACAAAAAAAACCTTATTTTGATATTTTAATCTAAATAAGGTTAAACTATTAAAATTTTTTAGCTATATCTCTTGCAACCCAGACACCGTTAGCACCAGCTTGAGCTAGACCCCTTGTAATACCTGCACCATCGCCACCGACATATAAACCTTTAATTTTAGTTTCAAATTTATCATTTGTCACTGGTCTTGCTGAATAGAATTTAGCTTCTACACCATAAAATAATGTATGTTCGTTTGCAATACCTGGTGTAACATGATCTAATGCTTCAATCATTTCAATAATTGATTTCATTGTATTATATGGTAAAACCAAGCCTAAATCACCAGGAACAGCTTCTTTAAGAGTAGGTCTTACAAATCCTTCTTCTAATCTTTTTTGAGTTGTTCTTCTACCCTTACAAATATCTCCATATCTTTGAACTATTACAGAACCACAACTTAATTGATTTGCAAGTCTTGATACTTCATGAGCATATTCATTAGGTTTATCAAATGGTTCTGAAAATTTATGAGAAACAAGTAATGCAAAATTTGTATTTTTGCTACCTAATTTTGGATCAGCATACGCATGACCATTAGCTAATATTGTACCACTATGATTTTCAACAACAACATGTCCACTCGGATTTGAACAAAATGTTCTTACTACAGTACCTGTTGAAGCTCTAAAAATAAATTTACCTTCATATAAGTTTTTATTGATTTCTTCCATAACAACATCATTTGTTTCAACTCTTACACCTATATCTACTTGATTATGAGTTAAACCAATATTATGTGATTCACAAATAGATTGTAACCATGTAGAACCATCTCTACCAACAGCTAAAAATACATTACTACAGCTATATTCTTCTTTTTTTGTTTTTATTCCTTTAACTTTTTCATTTTCAATAATTACATCAACAACTTCTGTTTCATATTCCATATCAATCCATTGTTTTAAATCATCAAAAATTTTTGCCATAATTTTTAAATTATTTTCTGTACCTAAATGTCTAACTTTAGCTCTAAGAAGTTTAAGACCTACTGCATAACCTCTTTTTTCTATTTCTCTAACTTTATCAGTTGTAGGATCAGTTATAGTTTTAGGAGCTCCATATTTAAGATTAATACTATCTACATAGCTAATTAATTCTTCAACAAGTTTTGGTTCTAAATAATCAGTCATCCAACCACCAAATTCACTTGTAATATTAAATTTACCATCAGAGTATGCTCCTGCACCACCAAAGCCATTTGTTATAGAACATGCAGGATGACAACCAAAATGACCATCTTTATCTTTTGGACATTTTGAAATCTTATGTTGTAAAACTGGACAATTTCTATGATATATATCATGTCCTTTATCTATTAATAATACTTTTAATTGCTTATTTTGTTTATGAAGTTCATAAGCTGCAAATAATCCTGCAGGTCCTGCACCAACAATTATTACATCATAATTTTTCATAATATCACCTTTTTACCTATTATATTCTTATATTTTAAAACTACCTACTATATTCTATCACAAAAAGTGAAAAAAACAATCAAAATAGTTCATTTTTCTTTCTAGTTTTTTTAATCAAAATGTGATATAATATTATTAGTGGATTTATTTACATTTTAAGGAGGAGAGTTTTATGTTTAAAATAGGTGAATTTGTTGTTCATAATGGTCATGGGTTATGTTCTATTACTGAAATTCAAACTGAAAAAAATTTTTATAAGCTTGAAACTTATCATAATAAAATGTCTATAATGATGCCAATCGATAAGGCTTCTTCTTTTTTACGTCCTATGTTATCAAAAGATGAAATGAATAAGGCTTTAAATGATTCTGTTTTATTAACAAATGAATATAATAAAGATAATAAAGAACGTAGAATTTATTTTCAACAATTAGTTACTTCTAATGATATTATGGATACATTACAATTATTAAAAATGATTTATAAAATTAGCGAAGATAGAAAATCAGAAAAGAAAGTACTTGGTTCTTTTGATACACAATTCTTACAACAGGCAGAAAAAAAGCTTATATATGAAGTTGTTGTATCAATAGGTATTTCTAAAGATGAGGCTTTAAATATTATTTATGAACGCTTAAAATAAAGGAGATAAATATGGAAGAAATTATTATATCATCAAAATATGATGAGTATCCTATTTATGCTACTCTTTATACTACTAATAATCCTAAAGGAATAGTCCAAATAATACATGGTATGAAGGAACATCAATTAAGATATAAATCTTTTGCTGAATTTTTAAATAAAAATGGTTATATTGTTTTAACATCAGATATGAGAGGTCATGGAAAAAATGCTTCTTTATTAGGACATATGGAAGCAAAAAAGCCTTGGGAAGCTCTTGTTTTAGATCAGGTTAGTTTATCTGATTATTTAAAAATGAATTATCCAAGCCTAAATTTATATTTATTTGCTCATTCTATGGGAACTATTATTGCAAGAAATCTTATTCAAAAGCATTCTGATTATTATGATAAAATAATTTTATCTGGAGTTCCAGCTTACCAAAAAGGTGTTATAGTTGGTATTCCTCTTCTTAATTTAATATCATTATTTAAAGGTGATAAATATGTATCAAATTTTATTACTGGATTAACTGATGGAAGTTTTATAAAAACTATCGAAAATTCTTTAACAAATGTTGATTGGATATCATATAACAAGGAAAATATAGATAATTATTTAAATGATAAATATTGTGATATA
>CAZQOM010000014.1:5666-19407 GCA_964595145.1 uncultured Anaeroplasmataceae bacterium
TTTCTATATCTTCTTATAAAGCCTTATATCATTTATTATGGGGTATGCATAAATCTAAAAGATATTATGTATTTACAAAAGATAAACCTATTTTATTTATTGTAGGTAAAGATGATCCTTGTACACTTGGTGATAAGGGTTTGAAAAAATCTATTAATACTTTAAAAAAAGCTGGTTATAATAATATAAAATTAAATATATATGATGATATGCGTCATGAAATATTAAATGAAAAAAATAATAATATAATATATGATGATATTATTAAATTTTTAAATTAAGGGATTTAATCCCTTTTTTATTTTATAATATAATTTTAATAAATAAAAAAAAGCTCAAACGAGCTTTTTCTTACTTATTTTTAGGTAATGTTTTTAAAACAACAACATTTTCTACAGCTTTAGCTTTTGGAGCTTTTTTTAATGCTTTAGCAGAAGCCTCACATAAACCCTTGAATCCTTCTGCATCATTAACAGCCATATCAGCTAACATTTTTCTATTGATAACGATATTAGCTTTTGTTAATCCATTAATAAATTGAGAATATTTCATACCGTTTAATTGGCAAGCTGCATTAATACGGCTAATCCATAATTTACGGAAATCTCTCTTTTTAGTTTTTCTATCACGATAAGCATATGCTAAAGAACGCATAACTTGTTCATGAGCTGTTTTATATAATGTATGTTTTGAACCATAATAACCTTTTGCAAGTTTTAATACGGCCTTACGTCTTCTTCTTGTAGTGTATCCACCTTTAACTCTTGGCATGTTTTTTACCTCCTATTATAATAAATTTGAAATTAATGGTTTAATACGTTTCATATCTGTTTCGTGTACTAATCCACTCTTTGATAAATTTTTGTTTTGTTTGTGACTCTTATTAGTCTTTAAATGTCCTGTATATGCATGGCCACGTTTAATTTTACCAGATGCAGATACTTTAATTCTTTTCTTTAATCCACTATGTGTCTTTTGTTTTGGCATAATTCTTACTCCTTATCTTTTGATGTTTTTGGTGCTATTACAGCGAATAATGTTCTACCCTCTAATCGAATTGGAGATTCAAGTGTAGATACTTCAGCAAGTCTTTCAACAAAGCGTTCAATAACTTCTTTACCTAAATCTTGATGTACAATCATACGTCCTTTAAAACGTAATGAAATTTTAACCTTGTTACCTTTTTCAAGAATAGTTTGAGCTTTTCTGGCTTTAGTTTCAAAGTCATGCTTTTCAATTGTAGGTGATAGTTGAATTTCTTGAACAACTACAACCTTTTGATTTTTTCTCATTTCCTTTAATTTCTTTTGTTGTTCAAAACGGAAACGAGAATAATCCATTAATTTTGCTACAGGAGGATTAGAGTCTGGTGAAACTAATACTAAGTCTAAACCATATTCCTCAGCCTCTGCTAGAGCTTTCGCACGTGGCAATACACCTAGCTTTTCTCCCTTATCCGTAATTACTAACATTTCTTTACAGCGGATAGCCTCGTTAACTAAATCCTCTGTTCCTTTTTTCTGTTTATTAATAATTTCACCTCCAGAATTTGCAAAATAATAAATGGGACGCAAAAACGCCCCATAATATACAATCTCATTTTCAGTGACTTTTTGCCTACCAATTCATCAATCAGGCGAGAAACGGGGGTTTCTTCTTTCCACATATTTTATTTTCCTTTAGTATAATACCATTTTTCAATTATTAAGTCAATACTTTTTTTGTTTTTTTATTAATTTTATATATAACTGATATCCTTTTTTTGAAATATTAAATTTATACATATAAATAAAAATATACATAAACTTATATATATTAAGGGATCAAATATTAATACACTTTGTCCTTTATTTAGTTTTATTTGTGGCATTATTAAAGATAATATATTACCTAATTTTTCTACTTTTGAAATAATTACAGTTAAAATATGAATAATAAATATTAAAATAGAAATAAAGTATGAATTAAGTATTACTGATAACACCTCACCTATAAGTAATAATTCAATTAAAGGTAATAGTATTTGAAATATCAATGATAAATCACTAAGATTAAATGTATAATTAGGAAATACTACTACTCCTATTAAAAACAATAATAAGATTTGAAAAGAGGTTATTATAAATAATATTAAAAAATTAACAAATATTTTAGAAAATACTATTTTACTTCTTTTAGTATATGCTACAAACATAGGATCAAAAAGAGAAAAACTAGATAATTCTATACCAACTAAAAATGAAACAAAAACTCCATTAATGATTGTTAAAAAAAATATGGATTGTTCTAAATAATTATTATGATATAAGTTAGAAGAAATTACATAATTATCCATTTCAAGTGGTATATTAGCATTTATAATTAGTACTAAACACCAAATAAATAAAACTACTGCTAAAATAATAAATGTAATTTTATTCATGTGATATGCTAAATAGAGTTTAATTAATCTTAATAATTCCTTTATTTTATTCATCTACAGATACCATCCTTAAAATAATATATATTTGGAGATAAATCATCATATATTTCTTTATTATGAGTACTTATTATAATTGTTTTATTTTAATTTAATAATTTTAAAATATCATCTTTAAATACTTTTATAGAATCAATATCTAAACCATCTGTTGGTTCATCAAACAAATATAAATCTCCATCACATAAGACAGTTTGAATTATTCCAACTTTTTGAAGCATTCCTTTAGATAATCCTCCTATTTTTTTATTAGGTAAATTATATTTATCTATATAGTTATCTATATTTTTATTATCCATTAAATAATATCTTAAATATGTTTTAACATTTAATAATTTAGGATAACTTCTTTTATCTGGTAAATAAATTATTTTTTTAAAATCATTTTTTATTGTACCATCATGACAAGTATTAAATATAACCCTAGATATAAGTTTTATAGTAGTTGATTTGCCACTACCATTTTCGCCTACAAATAAATATAATTTATTATTTTCAATTATTAAATTTGCAGAAATTAAACCTCTATCTTTATGATAATTTTTTCTAACCTCTTCTAATTTAAGCATTAGCTATACTTCCTTTTTTTAAAATATTTGTATAATTAGTAATAAGTATTTCATTTGCAAGAAAAATAAAATCTTCTAAATAATATTTTTTATTATCAATTGTAAATATTATTGTTCCTTCATTAAATAAATATAAATTATTATAAGATACAGGAATATAATAATAGTTTTGTTTTGCAGTTAATTTATAAAAAGATATATTATTTTTATCACTTATAGGATCATATGATAAATCTTCTATATTTCTTTGACTATCATATAATACATCTTTTTCAATATAATTTAATAATCCATTACAATTTGCAATTTCAATATTATTTAATTGTTTATATTTACTATCTAATTTAATTGTTAATCCAATGAAGTGTAGTTCATTATTTATGTAAGAATAATTTCCATACAAATCACTAAATTCTAATTTATTAGTAACCTCTTTATATATTTTAATTGTACCCATAAAACAAGATAAATTATATTTTTCATTTTTTATATATAAATAACATTTTTCTAAATAGATGTCTTTATCAGAAATATTTAAAATATCACAATTTATAGTGTATTTAAAATATTGTTCTTCATTATAATAACTATTGATTGTTTTATCTATACTAATAACATTTAATTTATAAGAATCGTTATTATTTTTTATGTAATATGTATTTTGATTTATAAATTCTAAAATATTATTTTCATTATTAATATAAATATCAAAATTCATACTTGTATCATCTTTACTATAAGTCATTATCTTAGGAATACTATAATATTTATCTTCTATAACAACATTTTTAGATTTACTAATTATAATAATTGTAGTTAACAGTATAACTAATGAAATTGATATACAAAAAATAATTTTTTTCATAGACTTCTTTTCTCCAATCTTGGATATTGATTTACTAAAGTGAAATATTCAAAACCTGAACTAGCTACTGGTACAAAAAATATATAACAAGCACAAACTCCGTTAGTAATTCTAGCACTTCCCATTAAATAAACTATTGCACGACTATTTTTTTCTACAGTAACTTTAAGTTTTTGAGTTTCTTTTCTTGATTCTTTATTTGTTGATTTATAATCAATTCCTGCTTTACTAGCTAAATCTGTTTTAAAACTTTTTATTGCTCCTTTTGCAGTAACACTTAAACTTCCAGATAAGTTCCATGTGGTAGTTTTAGCTTGTTCAACCACTACATCAAGTTCATAAGATACATCAGTTTGACCTTTATTTTCTACATTATATAAGGTAGAAGATATATAAGTTGTTTCAATATTTTTATTTACTGTGTAAACATTTATTCCCCAAAATGTATTTTTTTTAACCTTTTTCATATATTCATTTAATTCATCTTCAGTAAAATTTTTCAACAATTTGCCACTAGCCATCATTATTTCATTAAAAGTATCATAATCTTCTTCTGCATAACATTGTACCATACTGCATAGCATTATAGTAATGAAACAAAGTGTAATAGTAATTATTTTTTTCATTTTATCATCCTTTCTATTTTACTTCATATTAATAATTACCAATTTTTTTAATTTTTTTAAAAAAAATTTAAAAAAAGGAGATTTTTATGACAAATAATCCTTTAATTAGTTTAAATAAATTACTTTTAACACTTAATACATATGAATTTGCAACATTAGCTTATTTAATAGGTATAATTTTATGTAATGGTTTAAATTTTAATGAACAACAATCATTAGGTAACTTTTTTAATCTATTAGGTGAAGTTATGCAAACAATAGGATCTCAAGGACAAAATTTAAATGAAAATAGTAACGATTATAATATCAGTGATATAAAAGAATTATTAAAAAATAAAATTAATAATTTAGATGAATTAATAAATAATTTTAAAAAACTATAAAAAAAATGTCTTAGTAATAAGACATTTTAATTAATGAAGTCTACTTCATTATTTTTTGATAAATATGTTTCTAAGAAAATCTTACTTCCAGCATGACCTTCTTCTGCAGCTATTTCATGATATTTTAATGATTTTTTAGAATAACTTTCATATCTTTTTATAGGATGTAATGCATAAAACATCCAGTTTAATATTCCTAGTCTATATGATATTTCTATTTTTTCATAATCAATTATATTTTCATATATATAAATTGCTTTTTTTATAATTGATTTAACGTTTGATACTAAAATTTCTTTTTTAAAGAAAAGTATTATTGCATATTCATAAAATAAATCAGCTAGGTCTATAATATAAAAATCTTCTCCTAAATTAATAGCTATAAGATAATATTCGATTGCTTTTTCATAATCCTTTTTACAACCTCTACCTTTACGGTATAAATAAGCTAATCTAGCATAAGCAAAACCATCATTATAAGAGGTTGCTATTTCATAATATTTAAATGCTTTTTTATAATCTCTTATAGATCTATTTGTTTCATATAAATAACCTAGATTTTTATAACTACTACTATTACCTAGTTCTATTGATTTATTATATAGTTCTAAGGCCTTATCTAGATTTTTTTTAGTACCACGTCCATCAGCATACATTAAACCTAAATTATTACAAGCAGTAGCATCATCTTGATTGCTAGCTTTAGTGAAATAATCAAAAGCTTTTTTATAATTTTTTCTAACCCCTTTACCTTCAAGATATAATATACCAAGTGAGGTAGAAGCCTTTATATTACCTAAGTTTTCTGCTTGTTCAAAAAACTTTTTTGCAAGATCATATTCAGGTTCTAAAACTTCACATTGTGAAAAAATTAAACCTAGATTAAAATATGCTTTAGATGAACCTAATTCACCTGCTTTAATATAATAGTCTATAGCTCTATCTATATTTTTTCTTACGCCATAACCATGTAAATATAATACACCTAAATTATTATAGGCAATAGCATTACCTAATTTAGCAGACTTAAGATAATATTTTTTAGCTAATTTATAGTCTTGATTAAAACCTGCGAGTCCTAAATCATAACAATATCCAATTCTAAATAAATTAACCTTATCTCCTATTGATGCATAATATTTAATTGAATTTATAATTTCATCAAATTTATATTCATACCAAAGTTTTGTCAATTCATCTTCTGGTATTAAATTTAAATAAGCATTATTAAATTCCTCTTCTGATGTGAATAAATCATCATCAAACATAATCTAATCACTTCCAAACCTCATAACTTGTAACATTTCTAACTGTTTCACCATCAATTTGTAATGCAGTTGGTTTATCAAATACAACTTCTATATGTTTAGCAGATTTATAATAACAATATTTTTTCTTTAAAATATGTTGTCCTTTAAAAATTTTTAAAAATAAAAATAATATTTTGATTCTTGAAGCTTTATGCATTACTACACAAGATAAAGTATCTGATAAACGATCTTGATATGGTGCAACCATCATACCTCCACCATAATATTTGCCATTCATTGCAGAAGCAATCCATACTTTCTTTAAATTAATTTGTTCTCCATCAACTATAACTTTAGCATTAGGACATTTATATTTACCAAGTAATAATTTAATTGAAATAGCTGTATAATTAATATTAGATTTTCCTTTAGCTTTTAAATCATCTGCAACTTCACATACCATACCATCTATTCCAAAACCTATACCATTAATAAAGTAAGTTTCTTTACCATTGATTTTAACTTTTGGACAATTTTTTAAATATGGATTTAATAAAGTAAGTTTTTCTTCTACTTTTAAATCTCTTAAAAAATCATTTCCAGTACCAGCTTTATATAAATATAATTTAGCCTCTAAAGGATTATTTGCAACAGCATTTGCAACATGATTTAATGTTCCATCTCCACCAACAATAATAACTATATCATCTTTAGTTAAATTATTGATAAATTCAACATTATTTAATTCTAATACATTTAAAACATTTAAATCCTTATATTTATCGTTTAAATAAATTGAAGCTTCCTCTAAAGCCTTATCACCTTTTCCATTATTTGCAAGAGGATTATATAATAAATAGTTCATAATTAAGACTCCTTTTCATTTTTTATCAATTCATAAGCCTCTAATGAAAGCTCATTTGTATTTTTTGATATAACTTCTTCTTTAGGTATAACCTTTAAAACCTTTATTCTTGTATTAGTTTTTCTAAAAGGGAAATTTTTAGCTATTTTATCAGTATTTTCGATATAGCAAACAATAATATCAACCATAGATTTAGTAGCTATTTTAAAAGAACCTGCATGAAATGGTAATAATTCATTAGTTTTACTTCTAGTACCTTCAGGACATATATAAATACTTGCTTGATTATTATCAATATAAGAAACTGCCTTTTTCACCATAACTACACCAGATCTTGCACTACTTCTGTCTAATGATATAAAACCAGCATAATGGATAAAAGCTCCAGCAATAGGTATATTAAGATTTTCTTTTTTAGTAACTCCTATTAAAGGTTTTAATTTCAAAGAAACTATTGCTAAAAATGGATCAAAATTAGATATATGATTTGATACTACTAAATATCTTTTATTAGGATCAATTAATTCTTTTCCTTCAACTTTTATTTTTGTTCTAGATAAAATTAATAATAACTTAATAGTTTCAGATACAATAAAATAATAAAATTTATTAGGTTTATTTATTTCTTTTTTCTTATTCATAAAAAGTGATATAACAAATAAAATAATAACATAAATTGCAAAAACAGCAATAAATAAAACTGGTAATAAAACTAATAAAATAAAATAATAATACCACTTATCATATATATTTGTATAAAAATAAATTAAACCAGATAAAAATAAACTAATTATAAAAAAAATAATAGATAATAACAAAATACCACTTCCCTAAACTATATTATAACATATTTAAGACAAAATTTGACACTTTTGTAAAATAAATTTAACAAAAAAAGAAAAAAATCTATAAATTAATATAGATTTTATCAAAAAAATGTTATTTTAATAATTCAACAAGTTTATTAGCAGTAATATCAACGACACTTGCATCAGCTTCTTCTATTAGTCCTTGGTCAGCTAAATTAGCTGTATCAGAAGTAATAGGCATTTGATCAAGAGCACATAAACCATATTCATTTGCTACATCCTCTAGTTTTGATACACCAAATGGATGAAGTTTTTCACCACAACATGGACACTCCATATAACTCATATTTTCAACTAAACCAAGCATAGGAAGATTCATCATTTTACACATATTAACAGCTTTACCAACTATCATTGAAACTAAATCTTGTGGTGTAGAAACTATAACAACTTCATCTACTGGAATTGATTGGAAAACTGTTAAGGCTACATCACCTGTTCCAGGTGGCATATCTATAAATAAAAAGTCTAAGTCATCCCATAATACATCAGTATAAAATTGTTTTACTGCTCCACCTATAACAGGACCACGCCATAATACGGGTTTAGTTGGTTCATCTATTAATAAATTAACAGATATTAATTTAATACCTAATTTAGATACTTGTGGAAACATTAATTCTCCATTACCAACAATTTGATTATTAACACCAAAAGCCTTAGGAATTGATGGACCTGTTATATCAGCATCCATAATACCAACTTTATAACCTTTTTTAGCCATATTAATAGCTAATAAAGATGTTACAGTTGATTTACCAACTCCACCTTTTCCTGATACTACACTTATTATTTTTTTAATTTTATTTTCTTTAGCTGTTTGAACTAAAAGTGATTCACGTTCTCCACAATTTTTTTCAGAACAACTAGAACAATTATGATTACAAGCCATTTTATAAAAAAACCTCGATTCACTTTTTCATATATTTTTGCATATAGTATATTAGGAGGAAGATTATGCAATATTATCCACAAAATTATTATTATAGAGGTAAAGATGATAGAGGTATTTTATTACCTCTACTTGTAGGAGCGGCAGTAGGATTTCCTTTTGGCTATATAGCAAGTAATACTAATAAGAATAATTATCAAATTCCATATCAGCCATATCATATATATCAAGTTCCACAATATCAATATTTACCTTATCCATATATACCATATTAGAATACTTATGTATTCTTTTTTTATTCTTCGTTATGATCTATATCTAATTTAGATAAAATATCATTTATTTTATTACCATATTCTAAAGCCTCATCATGAACAAAAATAAGATCAGGCATTTTTCTTGCGTTTAATTTTTTAGCAAGTTGACTTCTTAAATATCCCTTACATTCTTCTAATGCTGATTGATAATTTTCAACTTTTCCTTGATAGAATGTATAATATATTTTCATATAAGATAAGTCTTTAGTTATTCTAACTTCAGTAATAGTTATATTTGATAAATAATTATTTTTAGCATCTTTTCTAAGAATTAAAGATAATTCTCTTAAGGCTAATGATTCTAAACGTTGTAAAGAAATACCCATTATCTTTCTTTCTCCTTCATTACAGATGCTTCAATAATATCCATTTCTTTTATATCATTAAAGTTTTCGATTGTTATACCACATTCATAACCCTGTCTTACTTCTTTGACATCATCTTTAAATCTCTTTAAAGAAGCCATTTTTCCTTCAAATATAACTATACCATCTCTTAATATACGAACAAGAGAATTACGTTCAATTACTCCATCTGTAACATAACATCCAGCAATAGTTCCAACTTTTGAATTTTTAAATATGCCACGAACCTCTGCTTGTCCTGTTACAACTTCTTCATAAATAGGATCTAGCATACCTTTTAATGATGCTTCAATATCATTTAAAACATTATAAATAATATTATAAAGTCTTATTTCAACCTTTTTAGTAGCAGCTTCATTTCTAACAGATGCCATTGGTCTAACATTAAATCCTATAATTATTGCATTTGATGCTTCAGCTAAAGAAACATCCGTATCTGTAATAGTACCTACTGTAGCACGAATAATATTAACCTTTAAATCTTCTATATTAAGTCTTTCTAAAGATGCTTTTAAAGCTTCAACAGAACCTTGAACATCACCTTTAATAATTAAATTTAATTCTTTAGTTGTATCTGCATCACTTCTTTTAAATAAATCCTCTAATGAAGTAGCTTTTCTTGCTTGAGCTTCTTGATTTTTAGTTCTATTAGCACGTGCATCAGCAGTATCTCTAGCTGTTTTTTCATCAGTAAATACCATGAATTTATCACCAGCATGAGGAACTTGATTTAAACCAGTTACAGAAACAGCTTTAGATGGTTCTACAGAATTATATCTTTGATGACGATCATCTTCCATAGTTCTAATACGTCCCCAAGTATCTCCACAAACAACTACATCTCCTATTTTTAAAGTACCATTTTGCACTAAAAATGTAGCAACAGGACCTTTACCTTTATCTAATTGTGCTTCAATAACAGAACCCATTGCTAAACGTTTAGGATTAGCTTTTAAATCCTTCATTTCTGCAACTAATTGAATCATTTCAAGTAAATTATCAACACCTGTACCCTTTAAAGCAGAAATAGAAACAAATATAGTATCGCCACCCCAAATTTCAGGAACTAAATTAAATTTAGTTAATTCTTCCATTACACGATCAGGATTAGCAGTAGGTTTATCCATTTTATTTACAGCTACAATAATTGGACATCCAGCAGCTTGTGCATGAGCAATTGCTTCTTCTGTTTGAGGCATTACACCATCATCAGCAGCAACAACTAAAACAACAATATCAGTTATTTGGGCACCACGAGCACGCATTTGTGTAAATGCAGCATGTCCTGGAGTATCTATGAATGTTATAGGAAAATTATTATGCTTAACTTGATAAGCACCTATATGCTGTGTAATACCACCTGCTTCTCCTCTTGCAACTCTAGAAGAACGAATTGTATCTAATAATGTAGTTTTACCATGGTCAACATGTCCCATAATTGTTACAACAGGAGGACGTGATTCTAATTCACTTTCATCATCCTCAACTACGATTTCATCAAATCTTGTAACATCAGTAATAACTTCATCTTTAACCTCAAATCCAAATTCTAAAGCTATTAATTCAATTGTTTCTCTATCAATAGTTTGATTTTGATTTGCAACAATACCAGCTTGCATAAGCTTCATTATAATTTGAGCATTAGTTTTACCTAAACTTTCTGCAACATCTGATACAGTCATTCCATCTTTATATATTAAAACATTTTCTTCTTTTATAGAAGCCTGCTTTTTGCTTTTAGCTTGTGGTATATTTGCAGTTCTTTTATCTTTATTATTAAGCTTTTTAGCCACAAAAATCACCTTATTTCTTTAATATTTTTATAAAACCCTTATTTACAATACCTATAACCATACGATTAATTTTTCCAATACTATGAGATAATTCAAAAGAAGAATAATCCATATTAACTTCTATATTATAATATTTCGCCTTATCCATTATTTTCTTTTTTGTATTATCACTAGCATCATTTGCTAAAAATAAGTAAAATACTTTACCATTTGATATTTCAGTTAAAACATTTTCTTCGCCACTTACTAAGCCAGAAGCTCTTTGACAAAGTCCAAGATTATTTAATATTTTATCCATAATTATTCTAAATATCCCAAAAGTTCTATATATATTTCTTCTGGAACATTTACCTCCAATTTGCGATCTAAGGCTTTATTCTTTTTAGCTAAAAGAATAACATCCTTATCCTTTTTTAAATAAGCTCCACGTCCATTAGCTTTACCTTTTAAATCAACAATAACATTATGTTCTGGTGTTCTAACAACTCTAAAAAGATCTTGTTTTTGACAAACCTCTTTAGATACGACACAAGTTCTTAATATTTGTTTTTTTTCTTTCATATTATAAACCTAAAATATGAATTAAACCTTTATCAAAAGCTTCTGATGTAGGTATAATATCAATCTTCCAACCACTAGATTGAACAGCTAAACGAACGTTTTGACCTGATTTACCAATAGCAAGTGATAAATGATCATCTGGAACAACAACTTGAGATGTTTTATTTTTAGTATCAATGCTTAATACTTTAGTTACTGAAGCTGGTTGTAATGAATTAGTGATAAGTTCTTCTGGATCTTCACTCCATTTATATAAATCAACTTTTTCTCCACCTAAAGCATTAACGATTTCTTTGATTCTTGAACCATTTTCACCAACACAAGATCCAATTGCATCAACTTTTTCATCATTAGAATATATTGCAATTTTAGTTCTATCACCAGGATCTCTTGCAATACCTTTAATTTCAATAATACCATTTTTAATTTCTGGAATATAATTTTCAAGTAAACGAGTTACTAAATTTCTTTCAGTTCTTGATACAACAACTTTAGGTTCTTTAGTAGTTTGTTCAACTTTTTTAACATATACCTTAATAAAATCACCTATTTCAAAATGATCATTAGGCAATAAATCATTAATAGGTAATATTGATGTAACATTAAAACCTAATTTTAATGTTAAGAATTTTTCACCTATATTTGATACTTCAGCATTAATCATTTCATTTTCATAATCTTTAAAATATAAATATGCCTTTTCTCTTTCTAATGTTCTAACACCTTGTTTATACATATTTCCAGCAGTTAATATAGTAGTTCTACTATAAGTTTTTAAATTTTCTTGTTGTAAAACTAAATCTCCAACTTTATAACTACTCTTAATTTTTAAAGCATCTTCTAATAACATTTCAGCATAAACTGGTTCATTTGATTCTTCTTTAACTTCTTCTTTAATTAAAGTATTTTCTTCATTTTCAGTAACTAAACTTGTATATTCACTTACTACTTTATGAATAGAATATAATAATATTTCATTTCTTTCTTTTTTAAATTCTACCTTACATGAAGTATTACCATGCTCTTTTTTAAAAGCCATTATTAAAGCTTTTTCCATACAGCCTAATACTTCATCAAGTTTAAATCCTCTATTTTCTGCATCTTCTTCTGCAATCTTGTAAAAATCCTTATTAATCATTTTTTATATCCTCCTATAATTTTACTGCTAATCTAATGAATTTTATATCTTCATAACTAATATTTATTGTTTTAAATCTACCTTTTGCATTAAAACGAATAACAATTTCATTATTATTAGTAACTTCTAATAAATTACCTTCATATATCATATTTTCTAATTCAACATGAATATATGAACCTACATTTTTTCTAATTTCATCAATATTTCTTAATTCTTTTTCAGCACCAGGTGATGAAACTTCTAAAAAATATTCAGGCATATCTTTATCAATTAAATCCATTTTTTCCGATAAAAATTCATTACATAATGCTAAATCATCAATATCAATACCACCATCTTTATCTATACAAACTCTTAGTATTAAAGCATCAGCTTCCTTTATGAGTTCAACAGAATAAAAGCTAAGTCCTTTTTCTTCTAGATAAGGTGTTAAGATATCTTCTACTTTTTTTAAATCCAAAAATATCAACTCCAATCAAATAAATAAGAGAGGTTTTAGCCTCTCTTTCATCTAGTTATAGTATATCACTAAAATTATCATCTTTCAAGTGTTTTAATACATTTTCTTAAAATAATGCTTCTTGATGAAATGGGTCTAACTTCTTATATTCTTCATTATAATAATAATTATATATTAGTCTATACTCCTTAGGAGTAATACCATTTAATTCATAAATATCTTGAAATCTTGCAATAAACATCTTATTTGTGTTTAATGTTGCAATTTGTAAATCATCTAATTTTGCATATTTCTTTAAATGCTTAA
>CAZQOM010000015.1:0-1211 GCA_964595145.1 uncultured Anaeroplasmataceae bacterium
ATAAAAAATCTAATTCATCCCTATAGATATATATAGGAGCATCAAAATATCTAGCACCATCAATATGATCTAAATGCCCATGTGTCAATAATATTGCAGCAACTCTATATTTTTCCTTAATTTTTTTTGCCGTATAAAAAAAATCTAATGTTGGATCAATAATTACACATTCATTATAATTATTAGATATGATATAGGTATTTGTTCTAAATGAACCGATAGTTATTTTTTCTATCATTTTTATAATAAAGAAAAAAAGCTTTTTTCAAGCTTATTTCTTTTCCTTATGAGTAGTATGTTTACGGCAAAAAGGACAATATTTTTTAATCTCCATTCTTTCAGGAGTTGTCTTCTTATTTTTGTCTGTATAGTAATTTTCGTTCTTGCATTCTGAACAAACTAGCTTTACTAAATCACGCATTCTTCTTTCCCTCCAGACTTAAAGATTACTTCCTTTTGAATTATATCAAAAAAAATAATTTTATGCAACTACTTTTTTTATTTTTAATATTTGATATAATAATTAATGGTGATATTTATGACAAAAAGAGAAAAAACTTATCAATTTAAGCTTAAAAATCTAGATTTTGGCGGAAATAATAAGATATATATTCAAAGTATGTGTAATACTTTAACTAAAGATGTAAAAAATACTGTAAAACAAATTCTTGAATTAGAAAAATTAGGTTGTGAAATAATTAGAGTATCTATTTTAGATCAAGAAGATGCATTAAGTATATCAGAAATCAAAAAACAAATACACATTCCACTTGTTGCAGATATTCATTTTGATCCTGAACTTGCGATTACTGCAATAAAACAAGGTGTAGATAAAATAAGATTAAATCCCGGAAATATTTCTAATAAAGATAAAATAATTGAAATTGTTAATTTATGTAAAGAAAAAAATATTCCAATAAGAATTGGTGTTAATGGAGGATCTTTACCTAAAGATATTTCTAAACCTACACCAGAAAATATGATTGAGGCTGCAAAAAGACATATATCTATTTTAGAGGAACTTAATTTTCATAATATCTGCTTATCACTTAAATGTTCTAATATTGATACTACGATAAATGCATATATGCTTGCAAGTAAAACTTTTAATTATCCTCTTCATATTGGCATAACTGAAGCCGGTACTTCTTTTAAAGGTTTAATTAAATCAAGTATAGGTATTTCTAAAATATTAGACTTAGGCATTGGTA
>CAZQOM010000015.1:1221-17234 GCA_964595145.1 uncultured Anaeroplasmataceae bacterium
AAAAGAAGTTATTGCTGCAAAAGAAATATTAAAAGAATTACATTATATAAATAATATTCCTACTTTTACTTCTTGTCCTACTTGTGGTAGAACACAGTATAATATGATTCCTATCGCTAAAGAAATTGAAGAATATCTTAATCATGTTAATAAAAATATACATGTTGCAGTAATGGGATGTGCTGTTAATGGTCCTGGAGAGGCTAAAGAGGCTGATATAGGTATTGCAGGAGGAATTGGTGAGGCTTTATTATTCAAAAAAGGAATCGTTGTAAGAAAAATAAAAGAAGAAAATATTTTAGAAGAATTAAAAAAAGAAATAGATGAATTTATACCTCTTTAATGAGGTATTTTTTATTAGGCTTTTTATATAATTATATAGAGGATGATTAATTTGAAAAAAAGAATATCATTAGTTATTATTTTTTTTATACTATTATTTACTTCTTTAATTGTTAAATTAGGTACAATAACATTTATAGATTCTAATAAAATAAATGTATTAGCTAACGAACTATGGAAAAGAGATATACCTGTTAATAGTAATAGAGGATTAATATATGATAGAAATGGTAAAATAATTGTTGGAAATAAATTAGCTTATACTGTTTGTGCTATAAATAAACAGATAAAAGATAAAAAATCTACAGCAAAAGCTTTAGCTGAAATATTAGAATGTGATGAGACTTCTATATTAAAACATTTAAACAAAAATAATAGTTTAGAAATCATCAAGCCTGAAGGAAAAAGAATAACAAATATAAAAGCTAAAGAAATAAATGATTTAAATTTAGATGGTATATATTTAACAGCTGATTCTAAAAGATATTATCCTTATAATTCTACTTTAGGTCAAGTATTAGGCTTTTGCGGAGTTGATATGCAAGGATTATCAGGAATTGAATATAAATATAATGATTATTTAACACCTCAAAAAGGGGCATTATCTATTTATACAGATGCTAAAGGGAATTTAATGCATAACACTTCTTCTATTTATAAATCATCAACACCTGGATTAAATATATATTTAACAATAGATATTAATCTACAATTAATATTGGATAACGCAATAAATAATGCTATTAATTTATATAATCCTAATCAAGTTATGGGATTAATAGTAAACACTAAAACAGGAGAAATTCTTGCGATGACGTCATATCCATATTTTGAACCCAGTCATTATTCAGATTATGATTCAAATATTTATAACCGAATACTTACTATTTTTTATTCTTTCGAATTAGGTTCAACCTTTAAAATATTTACATATAGTGTCGGATTAGAATTGGGTTTATTTGATTTAAATGAAAGATTCTATTGTAGTGGAAATACTATAGTTAGTGATAGAAAAATAAAATGTTGGAAAAGAGGAGGACATGGCTCGCAAACTTTTTTAGAAGTAATTCAAAATTCATGTAATCCAGGCTTTATAGAAATTGGAAGACGTATAGGTGTTAATAATTTTTATAAATATCTTGATTTATATGGATTTACAGAAAAAACAGGAATAGATATTGTAGGTGAATCTAAGGGTATTGTTATGAATAAAAAAAATTGTGGACCAGTCGAACTTGCAACACAAAGTTTTGGGCAAACTAGTGCATATACGCCTATTCAGTTAGTTATGGCATCTATTGCTGCAACAACTACAAATTTATATAAACCTTATATATTAAAAGAAATAAGAAATTATACAGATGAAATAATTTATAGTAATAAGCCAATATTAAAAAGAAAAATAATAAGTGATAAAACAGCAAATTTAATGAGATATGCTTTAGAAAATGTGTGTGCATTAGGCACAGGAAGAAATGCTTTTATTGAAGGATATAGAGTTGGTGGCAAAACAGGAACAGCCCAAAAAATATCAAATATCGGTGGATATATAAATAGTGAATACATTTTATCATTTCTAGGTTTAGCGCCTATAAATAATCCTGAAATTGCAGTTTATTTAGCCATTGATAATCCGAAAAATTGTATTCAATATGGAGGTACTATTACTGCACCTATAGTAGGCAATATAATTGAAGAATCATTAAATTATTTAAATATTAAAAGAGATTATTCAAATCAAATAAATAAAAATTTAAGGTGGTTTTTAGACACTCCTACTTATAAGGTGGATAATTATATTGGTAAAACTAAAAAAGAAATAAAAAAAACTTCTTTATATAATTTTATATATTATGGTGATGGAGATACAGTAATATATCAATCACCAGAAAAAGGAGAAAAAATCAAAGAAGGTGATACTATAATGCTTTATATGGGATGATTAAAAACTTTCATATGATAATTAATGGAATTTTAAAAGAATATAACATTAGTCTTCTAAATTGTAGGGTTATAATTTATCATTTATGAGATTTATTAATATAAGCCTCTTTTTTCATTATTGCTTGCATAAAAAAAGATACTCCTTTTTGTTATAATAAAGTCACCAAACAATAATAAAAGAAAGGAGTATCTATGACTAATGATATCATAAAATACTTAATTTAAAAGAATATGATATTGATTTAAATAAATATTTTTTTGAAGTATGTAATATAAAATTATATTCATCTAATTTAGAAATTAAAACTTATTTTATTTCAATATATTAATACTTATTTTATAAAACAAATTTTATAATAGGGATTATTTTTTAGGATATTTTTCTCTATTTAAATTATAATGAGTATGTAATAATTTTTCAGCCTTATGACTTAATGGTTTACATAAATAATCATTATATAATTTTTTTATTTGAGGATTTAAATGCGATCTTCTAAGCAATTTAGATTCATCTTCACGATATAATACATTTGCACGTTTAGAAATATATGTATCTAATATTTCATCTTCTTCATTAGGTAGGAAGACTTGTTTAACAAATGGTTGACCTCCACCATTTATACAACCACCAGGACAACACATTATTTCTATAAAATGATATTTTGATTTTCCATTTTTTATTTCTTCTAATAATGGTTTTGCATTTTTCATACCTGATACCATCGCAATATTTAATATATTGCCATTTATTTTAACTGTAGCTTCCTTAACACCACTAAAACCTCTACACGGTGTTAAAACAATTGGCTCCATTTCTTCATTTGTTAGTGTATGATAACAAGTTCTTATAGCTGCTTCCATTACACCACCTGTTACACCAAATATTACTCCAGCTCCTGTATATTCACCGATTAAATCATTATCAAATTCTTCATCAGGAAGTTTCTTCCAATCAATACCACTTCTTCTAATTAATCTTGCAAGTTCACGTGTAGTTATAGATATATCTACATTAGGCAGTTCATCATTTATTAACTCTTTTCGATTAACTTCATATTTCTTAGCTGTACAAGGCATTATAGAAACAACAAATATATCTTCAGGGTCTATATTATTTTTTTCAGCATAATATGATTTAATAATAGCTCCCATCATTGCTTGTGGTGATTTAGATGTAGATAAATTAGGGATTAATTCAGGATAATAATATTCACAATAATTAATCCAACCAGGCGAACATGATGTAATCATTGGTAATGGTCCAGTTTTATTATTTAATCTATCAAGTAATTCACTTGCTTCTTCCATAATAGTTAAATCAGCTCCAAAATTAGTATCAAAAACACGATAAAATCCTAATCTATGTAGTGCTGCAACCATTTTACCTGTACATGATGTACCAATAGGAAGTCCAAATTCCTCACCAATAGCTGCTCTTACAGCTGGTGCTACCTGTACAATTACTTTTTTACCTTTTTGGAATGCTTCATCTAATTTATCTATTTGACTATGTTCCATTAAAGCACTAGTTGGACAAACATTTATACATTGTCCACATTGTAAACAAGGGACATCCTTAAAACTTCTATTTCCTGCAGGACCAACAATAGTATTAAATCCTCTATTTTCAAAACCTAAAATGCCAATGCCATGAGCATCTTTACAAGCTTCTATACACCTTCCACATAAAATACATTTAGAAGTATCTCTTATAATTGACGGTGTTAGTTTATCATATGTTGGTGGAGTTTGACTACCTCCATAAAAATGTGGTCTTGCCATAACTAAATGGGCCACCTCTAATAGTTCACAATCTCCATTTTTATAGCATTCTTGACAGCTTCTATTATGATTTGAAAGTAAAAGCTCAACACTAGTTCTTCTAGCAATTATTGCATCAGGATCATTAATATGTATATTCATACCATCTTTAACTGGATATACACATGATGCTACTAAATCTCTTATACCATCAATTTTAACTAAACATACACGACAGCTTGCAACAGAACATTTACCATTTTTAAAAGAACATAATGAGGGAATATTATAGCCACATTTTCTACAAGCTTGTAATACTGTTAAAGATTCATCTACTAAATAGGAAAAACCTTCTATTTTAATATTTACTAAAGCCATATTATTTCCTCCTATCCTTTATAAATAGCATTAAATTTACATGTAGCAATACAAGTTCCACATTTAATACATCTACTAATATTAATTACATAAGGTTCTTTACCAGGTATTCCAGATATAGCATTTGTAGGACAAACTCTAGAACACATACCACACTTTTTACATCTTTCAGGATTGATATGATAATCGATTAAACTCTTACATACTCCTGCAGGACATCTTTTTTCTTCGATATGCGCTATATATTCTTCTTTAAATTTAGTAAGTGTTGATAATACAGGATTAGCTGCAGTTTTACCTAAACCACATAAAGCACCTACCTTAATAGTACTTGATAAGCTTTCAAGTTTATGTATATCAGCCATTTCACCATTACCTTCAGTAATTTTATTTAAAAATTCTAATAATCTTTTAGTACCTATACGACATTGTGTACATTTACCACATGATTCATCACAAATAAATTCCATATAGAATTTAGCTACATCAACCATACAGTTATCTTCATCCATTACAATAGCTCCACCAGAACCCATCATAGACCCTGCAGCTACTAAATTTTCATAATCAATTGGTGTATCTAAATCATCACTTGTTAAGCATCCTCCAGAAGGTCCACCAGTTTGGATTGCTTTAAACATTTTATTATTAGGTATACCTCCACCTATATCATATATTAATTCTCTAAGTGTAGTACCCATCGGTACTTCAACTAAGCCTACATTATTTACTTTTCCACCTAACGCAAATACTTTTGTTCCTTTAGATGATGAAGTTCCTATACTATTAAATACAGATGATCCATTTCTTAAAATATAAGGAATACAAGCTAATGTTTCTACATTATTTATAATTGTAGGTTTCCCCCATAATCCTTTAACAGCAGGAAATGGAGGTCTAGGTCTAGGATTACCACGATCACCTTCAATTGAATTAAGTAATGCTGTTTCTTCTCCACAAACAAATGCTCCTGCACCTAATCTAATACCTATTTTAAAACTAAAATCAGTACCTAAAATATTATCACCTAAAAGCCCTAATTCTTCAGCTTGTTTAATTGCAATTTTTAATCTATTAATAGCTATAGGATATTCTGCTCTAACATAAAAATAACCCTGATTTGCGCCTATTGCATAACCTGCAATCATCATACCTTCAATTACAGCTAAAGGATTACCTTCTAATATAGATCTATCCATAAAAGCACCAGGATCACCTTCATCACCGTTACAAACAACATATTTTATATCACTTTCTACATCATATGCAAATTTCCATTTTTTTCCAGTTGGAAATCCTGCCCCACCTCTACCACGTAGTCCAGATGTTAAAACTTCATTTACAACATCAATAGGTTTCATACTTAACGCTTTAAGTAAACCTTTAAATCCATCATATCCTAAAGCTTCTTCTATATTTTCAGGATCAATTATAGAACATCCATGTAAAGCTATCCTTTTTTGTTTTTTATAAAAAGTAATATCTTCTTGTTTAGCTATACGTTCATTTGTTTTAGGATCAATATATAATAAATCATCTACAATTCTACCATTTAATAAATCTTCATAAACAATTGTTTTAACATCTTCAATGCTTACTGTTCTATATAAAGTATCTTCTGGCATAATTTTAACAAAAGGTCCTTGTGAACAAAATCCAAAACAGCCAACTTGATTAACACTAACACGTTCTTCTAAGCCATTATTTTTAATTTCTTCTTTTATTTTTTCTAATATTTCATGTGATTCATTAGCTAAACAACCAGTGCCACCACAAATTAAAACTGTTCTTTTTTCTTTAGAAGATAATTTATTTTTAAAACAATTTTCACAGTGATTAATATGATTTATTAATTCATCTTTTGTCTTGATTTTTTTCACCTTAATCTCCCTCCTTTTTATAATCATCAATGATTTTAGAAACTTGATCAACAGTTACCTTAGAATATACCTTACCATTAATTGATACTGCAGGAGCTATACCACAAGCACCAATACATCTTAGTGAGTCAAGTGTGAAAAGTCCGTCCTCAGTTGTTTCTCCTGATTTAATATTTAACAATGTTGAAAACTTATCTAAAACATTTTGTCCGCCCTTAACATAACAAGCAGTACCTAAACATACTCCTATTACGTATTTTCCTTTAGGTTTTAAAGAAAAAAATGAATAAAAAGTTACAACACCATAAATATCAGAAACAGGAATTCCTAGTTTTGAAGAAACAATTTCTTGTACTTCTAAGGGAATATAACCATATTCCTTTTGAATATCACTTAAAACAAGCATTAAAGGAGTAGGTTCATTTTTATACCTATCACATATGCTTTCAATAAGTTTAACTGCGTTATGTCTTAACTTCAAATTAAACACATCCTTTATATAAAATTTTTAAAAAGTACATCTGTAATTAAATTATAACATATTATTTTTTTAAATTAAATAATTATTTAGGAAAACCCTTTCATTTTTTTATAAAAAAATGACCTTATAGCATATAAGGTCATAAAATATTATAAATTTTTTATAGATTCATAAGCACTATCAACTGTAGTCTTACGATATTTTTTATACCATAAAGTATCCATTAATTTTAAATCTTTTTGTGAATCATAATTAATTGTTATACCATCTACTAAATAATTAGTAGTAGCTCCATAACCATGAATACTAGTTAATTCATAACCATTAGTTATAAATTCTAAAGTACCATTAGTACCATTAAAATAAATATCATCTGTAAAATATTTAAAATTAGCTAAAGCTCTAGGGTAGGGATGTGCCTGACCGCCAATAAATTTCATATCACCTGAACCATTACACATTGCAGCTGAGGCGAAAAAGTAATCTGGTTTTAATAATTTTAAAAATGGTAATTGATTACCTCCATTACTAGTAATTGTAGTTTGATTACCACTTCCTGGATCAGTACCATGATGAGCTGCCTTATATAAAACTACATTATCATCAGTAATATCCTTTAAAACTGTATTTTTATAGTTATTATATAAATTCTTCTCTCCTTTATCTTCTAGATCTCCTGCAAAGAAAAATTTAAAATTTTTATATGTTAATAGTGTTGCAACACTATATACATTATTTTCCTTAGATATATCATCACTAGGTTTGGCATATGTTAGTGTATCAACGAAATCAAAACTCAAATTATTATCTATTTGATGATGAGATTTAGCATTATTAGTATTCTTAGCACAATCATACACTGGATAATATAGACTACCCTTATCTATATATGAATTTCTTATTTTAACCCAACTATTATGTAAATAATTAGTTTTTCTATCATGTCCATAGTCAATAATAGTACCAATACTATTAATACCATCTAAAGCTTTAACTGTTTTATCATTATCATCAATATATGCAAGTCCACCCATATGGTCTGAATGACAATGTGTTACAATCATCATATCTAAGTGATTATCATTAGAAATATGTTCTTTTAAAAATTTATTAACATAAGCGCCATCTTTTTTATCTCCAGCATCAATTAGAATTTCAAAATCACCATAGGTGATTAATATAGAATCACCATATTGTTGATGCATTTCAATACTATAAATTGTTAATTCACTTATTTCTTCTTTTAATACTTTTACTTTAAATTCTTTAACTAATTTAATAATACCTATACTAAATTCTACACCTAAGGTAACAACTTCATCTTTATTAGTTCTATTAACTTTTAAAGGATGTATAGATATAATATTATTATTAGATGTTGATACATATTCTAATTTTACTTCATATAATTTACCATCAGATGGCAATTCATCTTTTATATCAGAAAATTCGTATAATAATGCTTCAGCATATACTTTTTCTAAATCACTAAATTCGATTATTTCATCATTAAAATAGATATATGTATCGTTATAAAATACAAATTCAACATTTATAGAATTTTTATTTAAATAATAATTATTATAACTTTGATCTAATTTCAAATTATAATCATCTTCTAAAGCTAAATAATAATCATTATTATATAAAACCATTCCATTTAATGATATATATTTATATAAATAATAATCAATATCCTCATCAAATTCAATTAATGAAACATTTATTGCTTCTTCAGTTATATAATCTATTTTATTTTTCTTTAATACTGAACCAATTTTCAAATTATTTTCTTCATATAATCCTATTAAATCATATGACTTATTTAATTCTAATGTAGTATCATTAATGAAAATAACATCATTATTATTTGAAATAATTGAATAATTATTATTTTTTTCAATTACTGTACCATTAATATGATATAATCCTTCACTAATATTTTTAATCTCAGTTATAGTAGGATATATATATAAATCATATGTTTTATTAAAAGAATTATATGTATCATCTTCTTCATAATAAAATAACACTTTATATATACCTTTTGATGTTGGTTTATTTATTTCTAAATCATTTTGATAATATTTTATAGATAAATCAATATTATGATTAACATTATATTCTAATTGATAATCCATATTTTCCTCAAAAAATAAATTATCAATTGACATATCAATTATATACTTATTGTCTACTACTACATTTATTTCATAATTAAAATCATTATATATTTCATTATCTTTTATACTAAATATTACTTTATAATTACCAACATCTTCAATTTTTTCTACTACATTATTGTTTAAATAATATTTTATATCAACAAATTCATCAACTTCAAAATCTATATTATTACCATATAAAATAAATGTATCTTTATAATCTAGTTTATAATTTAATTTGTTAATTATCAAATCAATAGTTTTAGAACCTTTATAATTAGAATCTATAATATTGATTTTCACATTATAATTAACAGGTTTTATAGGTTTAGAATCTAATAATATATCATTTTGATAATATTTTATTTCATAATCAACATCTATATTTGGATTAATATTATAATCATCACCATAATAGATGTCTAAATTATTTAATTCTATTTTAATTTATTTTGGTTTTATTATTAAAGTTCTTTCAATACTTTTAGGATTGTATAATTCATTACCTTTAAAACTTATAATTACTTTATATTCTCCAACATCTCTAACTTCATCAACTAAAGAATCATTTAAATAATATTCATATTCTAATTCTAAATCATTGGTTGTGTTTGCAGTTAACGATTTAATATTACCATCATAAATAAATTCTTTAGAATCACATATAATTTCTATATCTTCTACTTTTAGTTTTGATGTATTTATTATTTCACTTGTAATTTTAATAAATGTTAAAGAATTATACCTATATAAAATATTTAAAAAATATTGAGTATCAGGAAGTAAATCATTAAAAGTATATTCTGTTGTAGAATTAATAGTTATATTACTAATTTCATTTACTAATATACCATCACATTCTAATGTTGCTTTTGCTTCTATTTCATAATTTGAAATAGTAGTTTCATAAAATGTAATAGAATTATCTGTTGCTGATATACTTGTTAATTTAGAAGTAACTTTTAATTCTTCTTTTATACTACATCCGATAAATAAATAAGTAGATATCATTAATATTATAATTAATATACATTTAATTTTTTTCATAAATTACCTCCAAAAGGGATTAATAGGGTGGAATAATCCACCCTATATAATTTTATTCCATTACATAAATTGTAATTGATTTAATATAAAATGCTTTTGATGTTGTTTGAGTAAATGAAATTGTAATATCTCCTGTTGCCTCATCAAAAATAAATGTATAATCTGTACTTGTAGTTAATAAAGCTTGTTCTGTACCACTTGTAGAACCAACTGAACAGTTTAATTTACCATCACCACTATTAGCAGTTGATGCATTAATAACAATTTTACAAATTTTACCAAATGATTGTGTAGTTGATAATGTAAGAGATTTAAATGGGATTTTACTAGAGCCTAATTGTATTCCTTTATTATTATCCCATCCCACATATGTAGAATCAGTTCCTGAAAAAATCCAATTTACATCATTCAATTCTAATGTTTCATTTAATTTGACTGAACCTTTTGTAAAATCATATTTATATTTTTCAGTTTCAACCTCACTACCACCTTCAGTTGTAACTCCAACATTTAAATCTAAATTATTACAATTTGTATTTAATGAAATAACATTGATAACTATAGTATCATTTACATTAGAAACTACTACTGAATAAACATCATCTGTTAATGATGCTATAACATCTGTTAAACTTAAAGTTGAACAATTAATTTTAAATTCAACTGTTGACGTTAATTTAATACTATATGTTCCAATTGGAAGTTTTGATTCATATGTTTGGTATGTTATTTCATCAGTTGAATATTCTACAGAAACTGGTATATCAATTTTATTAACATTAATTGTATACTTATGTGTATATGAAATATAACCATTACCAGTTACAGCAGATATATCATAAACATATTTACCAACATTAATTAAATTAAATGTCACTTGATGAACTCCTTCAATAAGAGTTGATTCATAATCAGTTCCATCATAACTTACAATAAATCCATTACCACTATTTTGTTTAAATACTAATTCATGTCCATTTGAAGTATAATCAATATTAGTATCATCATATGTACTAATATATTTAGATGAATCATCTAAATAACCATTTACATATTGAGTTTGTCCGAATAAGAATTCTGCATATTTAGCTTCTAATAATACTTCCTCACCAGAAATTGTAACATTTTGTGATTCAAAACCAATATAATATGTGCCTGGGGTAGTTGGATTTTCTTCTAATTTAGTATAAACATCACCATCTTTAGTAAAATAAGATAAAGTTGGTAAATATGTAACATATGGAATATTCATATTAGTTATTGTTGGTAATTTTGAATATTCTGTATTATCTAATACTAAATTAAAATCTAATACCTTATTAGCATTTATATTCATTTGATAATTTTCAGTCATAGTAAAGTCATCTAAATTGCTATAACAAATCCATTCTTCTTCATTCCATTTATAACCATCATCATATAACGCAGTTGGGTAGAATACATAAGAAGCTCTTACAAAATGATGATCAACTGTAGCTTTAGATACATTTGCAAATGTCCAACCATCGCCAGGGTCTGTTCCATTAGCGTGACCAAAAACATCAATTAATTTATCATTATGTAATAATACTACTGTATCATCACCATTAAAATTGCATGCATATGTATCAGTTGAAACAACAACTATACATCCTGCAGATTCTAGTTGTGATTTAATTTCATTAGATATTTTGTTATTACAAATAGCTAATTTTTTATTTGTTTCTAATGTTTCAGCACAGCCAATTTCACATAAATTCTTTTGATTAGAACTTAAACTAAATTTAGCACCATTTGTTGCAGTTGCAAGTTTATATTCAGATAAATTTAAAGTATTACCAGTTCCGTTATATAATACAATAAATTTATTATTAGATTTACCTTCGTAATATTCTGAAATAAATAAATCAGTGGCTGCAGTTGGTTCTGTTAAAATAACAGTAATAGTTATACTTGTTGATTCAAAGTTGTCATTTCCTGTAAAGCTAATAACCACATTTTCATATGTTCCTGCTGCTTTATTTTGTAAATCAACAGAATATGTATATAATGCATCTGTTTCAGCATTATCAGTATAATTAAATCTTGTTTTTGCGATTCTTGTTATTGTATTATCTTGAAGATCTGATAAAGTAATTGTATGAACAGCTTTTTCTACTACTAATTCAATATCTAAATCTAATTGTTCAATAAATTCATTTCCAGCATAACTTATATTTAATTGATATTTACCAGCATTAATTATTTCAGATAATTCATCTGGTTTAGTTAAAATAATACTATCTTTAATTTCATTATATGTTTCTTCACTTACACCGCTATATGTGAAGTATTGCATTAAATTTGAAATATCAACAGTATCTTGATATTTTAAATTTGTTGTTTGTGTAAATGATAATACTTGTTTTTTAACAGTTAATTTAGCTGTTTTAGGAAGTACTTCTTCATAATTATCAAAATCACCACTAAATGTTGCAGTTACATCAACACTTCCAACATTTGTAAGTTTATTTGAAGAATAAGATACACTTAGACCATATGGTAAAGTACCAATTATTTCTAATTTATGTTCATTTCCATCATATGTTACAGTTTTATCATTAAATTCTATTTGCGATAAATCATAAGTAGCTTTTGCTATAACCAAATCAACAAATTCAGATGTTGAAGAATTTAAGAATAATTCATCACTACCATTATAAAATACCTTTATTTTATATGTTCCAGCATTAACAGGTTTTCCTGTCAATTCTTCTTCTTTTGTAGTGTAATATTTAATAATTAAATCAGATAAACTTACACCATTATCTGCAGTAGGTATAACCTCATAATTTAATAAATATACTGTAGAGATAGGAGCTAAAGTAATTGTAACATTTTTATAATCAGGGTTTTTAATATTAATTGTTACTTCCTTACTACATTCTTCATAATTATCATTACCAGCATATTTAATAATAGCTTTATACATACCTATTTCTGTAGGTTTAGAATCTAGTTTTTCTTCACCTTTATAATAAGTAATTGTTAATATGGCATTAGCTAAAGAACAAGTTGGATTTAGTTCATAATTTTCTTGATATTTAATATTAATATCAGCTTGTTCAATTGTAACTTTAGCCTTATTAATTGTTAATGTAGCTCCTTTAACTAATCCATTATGATTATTATCACCTGCATATATAGCTTTTACTTTATATGTACCAGCATTAACAGGTTCATTATCCAGTTTTTCTTCGCCTTTATAATATTCATAAGTTAAATTTAATTCTGTATCAGCTTTTATACCGTGAGCATTTCCATCATATGTCACTGTACTATCAGCCAATATAAAATTATAATTAGCTTTTGAAATATATAACACAGCTGATAAGGTTAAATCCTCATAATTTTCTTTACTTACTACTGCAGTAACAATATGTTCTCCAACGCTAGAAACATCATTTCCAGTATATGTAACAGTAGCACCTTCAGGTAAATTTTCTACTTTTAATGATTTAATATTACCATCATAAATAAATTGTTCACCTTTAAAAATAACACCATTAATTGTGCCCTTTTTAGTTTTAATAGTTTTTGTAACTAAACAATTATCATATTCAGTTTTACCTGTTACAAAAACTCCCACTTCATAGTCCTTATTCATATTTAGACCACTTATTTGTCCTTTTGTAATGCTTACTTCAGCAACCTCTTCTTTAACTGCTGTTTTACCATCAAGGACTAAAATTTTATAGCTTGTTTGTTTCTTATTTAAATCATCAAATGATAAAGAATAAGAAATTGAAGATTCAGTACTTGTTAATTCAATTTGACAAGTAGGATGATTCTTCTCACTACAGCTAGCTAGTAATAATAATGTACTAACTAAACAAATTAGTAATGCATAAAATTTCTTCATAAACTTTTCTTTTTTTCCTCCATATTTTATTATGTTATTATAAAATAACATACAATAAGATTATACCCCCCCCTATAAGAAAAAGTCAATAAAGAAAAAAGGATTTTATTACAAAATCCTCTATGTTAATTACCTAAATGACAAATAGCTAGCATACCTGGTCCTGTATGTGCAGCTATAATAGGACTTAAAGTGACAATTCTTACCTCAGCATTAGGAAATGCTTCTTTTACATCTTTTGCAAGATTACATGCAAGATCATTACAATCTGCATTAGCAATATAAACTACATTAGATAAAGATTCATCATAACTTTCTTTAAAACGTTCAAATAAATTATGAAGTGCAGCTTTATTACCATGCTTTTTAGCTATAGTAGTAAGTTTACCTACCTCATCTATTTTTAAAATTGGTTTTATATTTAGCATAGATGCAAAAACAGCTGTTGTAGCACTAATTCTACCACCACGTTTTAAATACATTAAATCTTGGACGAAAAACCAACATTTAACATGTGGTACTAAAGATTCTATTCTATTTTTATTTTCTTCTAAAGACATTCCTTTTTCTCTATTTTTTAAAGCCTCTTCAACTAATACACCCATTCCACCTGTAGCGCTTAAGCTATCAACTGGATATATATCTAAATCAGGATATTTTTCTTTTAAATTATTTTTTGCTAATAAACAGGCATTATATGTAGATGAAAGTCCACTAGATAAACATAAATATAATATAGAAAATCCATCTTTTAAATATGGTTCAAAATATTGTTCATATAAATATGGAGTGATTTGACTTGTTTTAGTTAAATCGCCTTTTCTTTGTCCATCATAAAACTTTTTCATTATAAGAGCATCTTCTATCCCTACTGATGTTCTCATTTCATTTCCCAAAGAATATTCCATAGGAATAAATTTTAAATCCCATTTTTTTAACATATCACTAGAAAAATCTCCCGAAACATCCATTAAAATAACATATTTTTGCATAATACTACTCTCCTAAAAATTATATCATTTTCTTACATATTTTACTCTATTATATGAAATTTTGCAAGAAATTTATGTATTGTCAATTGTTTTATATACTATTTCATCAAAATATTTGCCTCTTTCTATATAATTACTAAAATTATCAAAACTTGCAAACATAGGTGAAAATAATATAATTTCATCACTTCTTTGACTTAAAGCATTTAAAAATGCTTCATCAAGACTATCATAAATCATACAATCAACATTATTATTTTTCATATATTCATATATTTTATTTTTTGTATTTCCATAAGCATACACTTTTTTTATTTTATGTAAAACATCTTTTAAACAATCTAGTTTTTCACATCTATCATATCCACCACAAATTAATAATACTTTATTAAAACATTTAATTGCTGCAAGAGTTGAATAAGGATTCGTACTTTTAGCATCATTATATATATAATCATTTATTTTAGTTAATCTATAATTCATTTTTTTAAATGTTTTTAATTGTTTTCTTATTATACGTGGATTTATTTTATTAAATAATAATGTAGCTGAAATAGCTGCCATAACATCCTCTAATAAAAAAGTTTTATTTTCTAATTCATGATTTATTTTAAATATTCTTTTATTTTTAAAATAAATATAACCATTATGAATATAACACTTTGCAAGATATGAATTATTAGAAAATGATATTAAATGACTATTTACATCCTTTGCAATACCTCTTATAACTGGATCATCTAAATTATAAATAAAATAATGTTTTGAACTTTGATTTAAACAAATATTAGATTTACTATCAATATAATTTTTATATGATAAATGATGATCTAAATGACATGGATGAATATTTAATAATATTGCTAAATCTAAATCAATATCTGAAGATTCTAACTGAAAGCTTGATAATTCTACAACAAAAATATCTTTATCCTTATGTTCTACTAATGCTCTACATACACTATATCCAATATTACCACAGCTTATAGCCTTATATTTTCTTGATAATATATGAGTTATAAGTGATGTAGTAGTTGTTTTACCATTACTTGCAGAAACACCTATATATATCTTTTTACGTAACAAAAATGCTAATGTGATATCTGTAATAACTTTTATATTTCTTTTTATAAATTCTAATAT
>CAZQOM010000015.1:17244-19378 GCA_964595145.1 uncultured Anaeroplasmataceae bacterium
AGTCATTTTAATTCCAGGTGCTTTTACAACTAGATCATATTCGAAAGTTTTAACATCTATAATATTCAAATAATCATATTTAATACCATCTTCCTGAAGTAACATAATAACTCCATCATTTGCAACACCTTTACCTAATACTAAAACATTCATTTAATCATTTCCTTTTTTTAAATAACATACATTATTTGACAAAATAATTCATATTATATAATGGTGATATTATGTCAAATTTAATAAATTTTTTTAAAGATAATTACAAAATAATTATTTCAACAATTTTAATTTATCAATTATTTTTAACTATTTTTTTCTTTTCAACTAAAAATTTAATTTTATTAGCTATTATAGCTATAATAGTATCTGGTTTTATAATAGTTGTTAATGTTAAAGATTCATTTATTGATTTTTTTAAAAAATAATTATTTTTTCATTATATTTTGATATTTTAAAATAAATGATTTTATTTTTTTTGTTACTAATAAATAATTAGATATGGAATAGTTATTTAAAATAATTTCTAAATTAATATTTAATAATAATATATAAAGACACATAAAACAAAAATATTTTTGATTAAATTCATCTAATTTTAAAACATCATCATATATATTTTGTTCATCAAGTTGTAAAAACATTCTACAGTAAAGCATACCTATAGGACCATAATATAAATTAAAGCTTGGTAATATTTTTTTATTGTTATATAAATTTATATCAATATTTTTATAAATTAATCCATAATTAACAATAATACTTTTATCAATTGCTTTAAATATATCTTGTTGAAGATCATATAAAAATATTTTTGCATCTAATATAATATTATATTTAGATAATATAATCCAACTTATATCATCTTTTTTATAAGAAGTTTCTATTTCTCTTATACGCATTTCTAAATATATAAATTTATTATCTAAAACCTTATATATGTTATTAATATTATTTAAATGAGATTTTTTTAAAGTTATTTCAAAACTTGATTTTTGAAATATTATTCTCAATATCTCTACTATTCTTTTTGATTTAACCGCTTCTTCTGTTTTATTTTCATAATCAAAAAATAGTAAATATCCGTCACCTAGTTTTTGTTCATAAACAGTTGTTTTAATTTTATCTGTATATTTTAATAAATTAAAATAGGTTTGATACTCATTATTTGTAACAAACCTACTTAAATATATCTCATTATTAGTTGTTTTAACTATAATATAATTAGTATAATCTATTAATTCATTTAAAGATAAATTACTCGATTTTAAATATAACCTTGTTAGATTTTTTATCATAGCCAAGCATAAGCTCCTCTAATTTAATATTATATTCTAAAGCAATTTGTTCTAACTGTTCTACATTAGATACGTATAATGTTTTTATCTTATAATATTTTTCTTTTTCATCAAAGAAATTTAAAAAATCATTTTCACTTTTAAAATCTTTTGTTGTTATTAAAACATCATCACGTTTTAAATTTAAAGATAATTTATCCTCATAAAATTCTTTCATATCTTCTTTAATTTTATCTATATTTTCTTCTTCAATAATTAATGGTTTTGTTGTTTCATCTAAAAGATAATTAATAATTAATTTATAGTTTATTTCTAATCCTTGACCTTCAATATAATAAATATCTAATTTATCAATTAATACATCTATTATTTTAAAAGAATCTAAATCGAGTTCAAATGGTAATTCTAATGATTTAAAACATTCTAATCCTTCTAAATCATTATAGGAAATATCTACTTGGACATTTCCAGTAGCTTTTGAATTATCAATAATTAAATTAGTTATTTTTTCTAAATGATTTTTTACACTTACTAAACCATCAATTTTACAAAAATTATTTTTTTCTATATTTAATTGCATCATATCACCAATAAAATATATTCGAAATAATTATATTATATTCTTAATTATGCCATAATTTATGAATATTACAAAATTCATATACTTTAATTATTTTTTCATTAGGAGCTAAATTCATTTTTAAAATTGGCAATTCATTATAATTAAATTTTTTTAAATAAAAACCATTATTTGTTAAAACTCCTATCCACATTATATAATGATTTTCTTCCATTATATGATTTACTGATACTAATAAATCATTTCCATTTAATAAAATATT
>CAZQOM010000016.1:0-18404 GCA_964595145.1 uncultured Anaeroplasmataceae bacterium
CATTAAAGGCTAGAAAATATAATGGTACAGCTTGTGAGGATGCTGAAATATATGATGATAAAAAATTAAAGGTATTTGAGCTTAATAATATGATGGTAGAAGCTGTTGCTCAAACATCAGAAGACCTTTTAGATAAATTCTTTAATGGTGAAGCACTATCTCAAACAGAAATTAAAAAAGGTTTAAGAACAGGAGTACTAAGTGGAGATTTAATACCTGTATTAGTTGGTTCTGCAATAAAAAATATAGGTATACATACCACTTTAGATATGCTAGAAGATTATCTACCTAACCCTAGTGATTTAAATCCAATTGTTGGATTTGATTTAGATAATAATATAATAGCTAGAACAACTTTAAATGATGAACCATTTTCGGCATTTGTTTTTAAAACATATGTTGATTCATATTCAGGATCTACAAGTATTTTTAAGGTTAATTCTGGCATAATTAGTATTGGTGATGAGGTAATGATTGCTGATACTAAAAAGACTTTTACGATTACTCAATTATTTAAAATTTGTGGCAATAAGCAAACAGCTGTTACAAGATTAACAGCTGGAGATATAGGTGTAATAAATAAAATTGAAGGATTAGAAACTTCTATGACTTTATGTAATCCTAAAAATTATATTATTTATCCTAAAATTGAATTTCCAGGAGCCGTATATTTTAAAGCATTAGAAACAAAAAATAAAGCTGATTCAGATAAAATAGGTTCAGTTTTATCTAAAATAATGCAAGAAGATAAATCTATAGTAGTAAGAAGAAATATAGAAACTAATCAATTATTATTAGGTACATTAGGAGTAGGTCATCTTAATTATATATTAGAAAGAATGAAAAATTCTTATAAATTAGAAGTAGATGTTAAAGATTATTTAGTAGTTTATAGAGAAACTATAAAAAATTCTTCTATGGGAACAGGTAGATATATAAAACAAAGTGGTGGTTCAGGATTTTATGGCGTTGTTGAAATGGAATTTTCACCAAATGAAGAAAATATATTTACTGAAGAGGTATTTGGTGGAACAGTTCCTAAAAATTATTTTCCAGCTGTTGAAAAAGGATTTAATGAAGCTTGTGAAAAAGGTTTACTTGCTGGATTTCCTGTAATAGGTGTTAAAGCTTGTTTAAAAGATGGTAAATACCATCCTGTAGATTCTAATGAATTATCATTTAAAATGGCTTCTATTTTAGCTTTTAAAGATGCATATATGAAATGTAATCCAGTTATTTTAGAACCTATTTTACAAATCACTGTAACAGTTCATAGTGATGATGTTGGTACTATTTTATCTGATTTAAATTCAAGAAGAGCTAGAATTACTGGTATGGATATAAATTCAGTTAAAGATCAAAAAATTACTGCATTAGTACCGGAAAGAGAAATACTTGAATATGTTAATGATTTAAAATCAATGACTCAAGGTAGTGGTTATTTTTATCAAGAATTCTATGGATATGAACAAACTCCAAATTATATTCAAGAAAAAATTTTAAAAGAATATGCTGAATAATTTTTAAAAAATTATATAAACATATAATATGGTGATAAAATGTGTACTGCAGTAACATATAAAACGAAAAAATTTTATTTTGGAAGAAATTTAGATTATGAATTTTCTTATAATGAAGAAGTAGTTATTACTCCAAGAAAATATCATTTTTCTTGGAGTAATGAATATGCTATTATTGGCATGGCTTATGTTTTGAATGACTATCCTCTTTATTACGATGCTGCAAATGAATATGGTCTTTGTATGGCTGGGCTTAATTTTGTTGGTAATACTAAATATCAAGAAAAAAGAATAGATAAAATAAATATTGCACAATATGAATTTATACCATATATTTTATCTACATGTAAAAATGTATTAGAAGTGAAAAATAAATTAAATGAAATTTGTGTAATTGATCGTCCTTTTAATGAAAAACTTTCAACTGCTGAACTTCATTATATGATTGCTGATTATGATGAATGTATTGTTGTTGAATTTTTAAAAACAGGTGTTAAAATATATGATAATGAAATAGGAGTGTTAACAAATAATCCTTCTTTTGATTATCAATTATTAAATTTAGCTAATTATAAGAATTTATCGAACAAGGAAAATCATAAATTTGTAAATAAGGATTTAAATAATTATAGTAGAGGTATGGGGAGTTTTGGTCTACCTGGAGATTTAAGCTCGCTTTCTAGATTTGTTAGAGCCTCTTTTGTGAAATTAAATTCTGTTTCTGATATGAATGATATAAGTCAATTTTTTCATATTTTAGAATCGGTATCACAAAAAAATGGATGTTGTAAAGTCAATGATTCATATGAAAAAACAATATATACAAGTTGTATAGATGCTAAAAAAGGGATATATTATTATAATTGTTATAATAATCATCAAATTAATGCTGTTAATATGTTTAATACAAATTTAAATGATAATACTTTAAAAAGATATCCTTTAATAAAGGATGAAAATATTAACTATCATAATTAAATCTAAAAATGTACCTATTTAAATCGTATTAATAGGTACATTTTATTATAAAGAATAATATTAAGTTTATTAATTTGCTAAAATTTGCTATTTAAAATTATATATGATATAATATATCATATAAAAGGAGGTACTTTTATGGCTAAAATGACAATTGGAATCATGTATGATTTTGATAAAACATTATGTACTACAGATATGCAAAATTATTCATTTATTAAAAATTTAGGAATGGAAAGTGCTGATTTTTGGAAATCAGCTTCATTAAATACTAAAAAAAATTCAATGGATAAAATTCTTTCATATATGTTTGTTATGGTACAGGAATGTAAGAAAAAAGGAATTAAATTAACTGAAGAATATTTAAAATCATTAGGTAAGGATATAGTTTAATTTAAAGGTGTTCAAACCTGGTTTGATAGAATTAATCAATTTGGAGAATCATTAGGTGTAAATGTTGAACATTATATTATATCATCAGGGACAAAAGAAATAATTGAGGGTTCTACAATCGCTAAATATTTCAAAAAAATATATGCTTGTAAATTTGTTTATGACAAAGATAGTAAAGAAGCTATATGGCCTAGTATGGCAATAAATTATACTCAAAAAACACAATACATATTTAGAATAAGTAAAGGTGCTTTAGATGAAGTTGATGAAGAAAAATTAAATATGGAAATAAAAGATGAAGCACGTGCTATTCAATATCGTAATATGATATATATAGGTGATGGATTAACTGATATACCTTGTATGCAATTATTAAAAGATAAAGGTGGTAAAGCTATTGCTTTATATCAACCACAATATATAGATAAAGTTTTACCTTTAGTAGATGATGGAAGAGTTAATTATGTTTGTGCAGCTGATTATTCTTCAAATTCTAATTTAGAAAAAATTGTTAAATTAATGATTGAAAATATGTCAATGCTTGAAAAATTAAGAAATAAGGAAGATAGACAACTACAATCATTTTCAAAACTAATAGGAGAAAAGAATGACAATTAATTTTTTTAATGAAACAAATAAGAATATTGATGAATATACTAAATTAATTAATAATGTTTTTAAAGATGTAAATAATGATAAAATATTTAGTATTATATTTGTTAGTGATGAAAAAATTCATCAAATAAATAAAGAATATCGTAATGTTGATAGAGTAACTGATGTTATATCATTTGCGTTATGTGATGATGATGAATTAGAAGAAGAATTTTCTTGTGAACTTGGAGATATTTTTATTGATATTGACCAAGCAATTAGACAGGCAAATGAATATGGACATAGTATTGAAAGAGAAATCGCTTTTTTAGCAGTTCATGGTTATCTTCATTTATGTGGATATGATCACTTAACAAAAGAAGATGAAGATATTATGTTTAAAAAACAAGAGGAAATATTACTTGCTGCTAAAATAGAAAGGAAATAATATAATGGATATTAATGAATTAATAAAAAATGCTATAGAAGGTAGAAAAAATTCATATTCTCCTTATTCACATTTTAAGGTAGGATCAGCAGTATTACTTAAAAATGGTAAATATTATTTGGGATGTAATATAGAAAATGTAAGCTACGGATTATGTAATTGTGCTGAAAGAACTGCTTTATTTAAAGTTATTTCTGATGGTTATAATAAAGATGATATTGTAGCTATGGCGGTAGTTGCAGATACTAAAGATCCATGTAGTCCTTGTGGAGCTTGTAGACAAGTTATGGCCGAACTTTTATATCCAGATACTCCAATAATACTTGCAAATATTAATTATGATTATAAAGAAACTAATATTAAGGAATTATTACCATATAGTTTTGAGGAAATAGAAAATGCAGATTGATACATATAAATCAGGTTTTGTTGCTGTAATAGGAAGACCTAATGTAGGTAAATCAACATTTGTTAACCAAATGGTTGGTAAAAAAGTTGCTATTATATCTAATAAACCACAAACAACAAGAAATAGAATATTAGGTATTTTAACAAAAGAAGATTATCAAATAGCCTTTACTGATACTCCAGGTATCCATAAGGCTAAAACGGAATTAGGTAGAAGAATGGTAAATGCTTCATATGATGCTACTAGTGGTGTTGATTGTATTTTATTTATGACTACACCAGTTAAAGAAGTATTACAAGGAGATAAAATCATTTTAGATAATTTAAAAAAGACTAAATTACCTGTATTTTTAGTTATTAATAAGGTTGACCAATTAAAAAAATTTAATGATATTGATCTTACAATAGCTCTATATAAGGATTTATATCCTTTCGCTGGTGTTTATCCTATATCGGTTTTGGAAAATAAAAATCTAGATAAATTATTAAATGATATTAAAACAGTATTACCTTTTGGACCTAAATATTATCCAGATGAAATGACTTCTGATCATTCTAATTATTTTTTAATAGCTGAAGCAATAAGAGAAAAAATATTAAATTTAACAAATGAAGAAGTTCCTCATAGTATAGCTTGTGTTGTAGAACAAATAAATGTTTGCAAAGAAAATGAAAACTATAAAGATGTTTATGCTACTATTTATGTTGAGCGAGATAGTCAAAAGAAAATCATTATTGGTAAAAATGGTGATATGATTAAACAAATCAAACAAAAAAGTTTAATGGATATTAAAAAAATATTAAACAGTAAAGTTCATTTAGAACTATGGGTTAAGGTTAAAAAAGATTGGAAAGATAGAGCCAATGATTTACAATCATTAGGCTATGGTAACGGGACGTTATAATGAGGATTTTCATCCTCATTTTTTATAAAAAAGGAGTGTGATATTCTTGGAAGGTATAGTATTAAAATCAATAGACTATAAAGAAAAATCTAAATTAGTTTATTTATATACATCAAAAGGTATAATAAGCTGTAAAGCATTAGATGTATCCAAATCTAAATTAGGCTTTATTACAACTTTAAATGTAGTTAATTTTGAATTAATAGAAAATAAGCTTCCTACTGTAAAAGAATATAATATTAAAAAAAGCTATTATTCTTTATACAATGATTTAAATAAAATAGGAATTATTACTCCTATATTTGATATTATTTATCATTTAGAAAATGATGCACCACATCAAAGAATATATCCTTTTTTAATAAAAATATTAGATGAATTAATTAAAAATGATAATCCGTATTATATTTTATCAATTTTTTTAATTAAAATGCTATCAGTATTTGGTATTAAGCCGGAATTAAAGAAATGTTTATATTGTAATAATACTAACATAGTTAATTTTTCTATAACTAATGGTGGAGCATTATGTAGTAATTGTTCTTCAAAGAATGATGAAAATTATTTATTATATAAATCATTTTATCATTTATATTATGATAAAGAATTTATAGAAATTGATACAAATTATAATAAATTATTAGATAAGATATATGAATATTATAATCTACATTCTAATTTTAAATTGAAAGGATATAAATTATGATTAATCTTAAATTAAAGGATAATGAATATGAATATATAAATAATGATAAAACAAGATTAATAGCAAGAGCATTTGTTATAAATGAAAATAATGAAATTGCAATATTACATATCCTTGGTGATGATATTTTTGGTCATAGAGATTATTATGAAACATCTGGTGGTGGAGTAGAAGAAAATGAAACTATAAATGAGGCTATTTTAAGAGAACTAGATGAAGAAATTGGCTATAAATGTGAAATTGTTAAATATTTAGGAGTTGTAGAAGATGAATATAATCTATTACATAGAAATAATATAAATCATTATTTCTTATGTAGAACAATTTGTAAAACAAATATTCATCATGTCTCATTTGGTGATAGCCTAATTAATGAAATATGTTGGTTAAATATAGATGAAATAATTTCTAAATATGAAAAAATGAATAATACTAAAATAGCTAGATTAGTTAAAAATAGAGAATATCATGTTGCTATTTATTTGAAAGAAGTATTAGAAAATATGTTGTAAAATTAAATTTTTATAGTAGATTTTTTTATAGTAAAATATTTTTTCTTGACATTCTTTTTTTTGTGATTTATAATTCAAACATAGGCTATGAACTAGAGGAGTAAATATATTCCTATTTTAGAGAGAAGTCGGATGGTGAAAGACTTTATAGAATGTATTGAAGGTAGCTAGGGAGCTAGATAGATGAACAAAAGTAATTTATTTCGTATACCTGCGTTAAAGGTTTAATGAGTGCTATAGTAATATAGAACTAAGGTGGTAACACGGTAATTCGTCCTTAGAAGAGAAATCTTTTAAGGATTTTTTTATTAAGGTGGTGTGAGCTTGAATCTAATAGGAGATAGAATAATTATTAGAGAATTTAAAATAAGTGACTTAGATGATTATTATGAATATGGTAAAGACGAATTAGTTGGTCCTAATGCTGGTTGGAAGCCTTTTGAGTCAAAAGATGTTGCCAAAAGAGTTTTGTCAAGTCAGTTAATGTCTAAAGAATCTTATGCAATTGTATTAAGAGAAAATAATAAGCTTATAGGTTCAATATCATTATATAATAATGCTTTAAGAAATTATAAAAAAGCTAAATCGTTAGGGTTTTCACTTGCTAGTAAATACTGGAATAAAGGTTTAATGACAGAAGCTGTTAAATTAATGATTAGATATGCTTTTTCAAAAACTGATTGTGAAGTATTAGAACTTGGACATCATCAAGATAATTATAGGTGTAAAAGTGTTGCAGTAAAATGTGGATTTAATTATGATGGAACATTATGTTGTTATAAAAAATTATATGATGGAAGATTAGTAGATGCCTGCTTTTATTCTATGAAAAAAGAAGAATATGAAAGGATGAATAAATATGAGTAAAATATTAGAAACAAAATATGATTTTAAAAAGGTTGAAGAAGGTAAATATGATTTTTGGTTAAAGGGTGGTTTTTTCACTGCTGGTGATAAATCTAAACAACCATTTTCTATGGTAATACCACCTCCAAATGTTACAGGAAAATTACATATTGGACATGCCTGTGATACATCTATTCAAGATGTTATTATAAGAAGAAAAAGAATGCAGGGATTTGATACATTATGGGTACCTGGAATGGATCATGCAGGTATTGCAACTCAAGCTAAGGTTGATGAAAGATTAAAACAACAAGGTATTTCTAGATATGATATTGGTAGAGAAGAATTTTTGAAAGTTGCTTGGGGTTGGAAAAATGAATATGCAGATCATATTCGTAAGCAATGGGCAGCTCTAGGTTTAAGTTTAGATTATACTAGAGAAAGATTTACTTTAGATGATAAATTAAATCAAGCAGTTAATAAAGTTTTTATTACTTTATATAATAAAGGATATATTTATCAAGGAAAAAGAATAATAAATTGGGATCCTGAAGCTAGAACAGCATTATCTAATATTGAAGTTGAACATAAGGACGTTGAAGGAGCTTTTTATCATTTTAAATATCCATTTGTTGATGGTTCAGGAAGTGTAATTATTGCTACTACAAGACCTGAAACAATGTTTGCAGACCAAGCTATAATGGTTCATCCGCAAGATGAAAGATATAAAAATATTATAGGTAAAGAGGTATACATTCCTGGAACAACAATAAAAATTCCTGTTATTGCTGATGAATATGTTGATATGGAATTTGGTACAGGTTGTGTTAAGGTTACACCTGCTCATGACCCTAATGATTATGAAGTAGGTCTTAGACATAACTTAGATATGCCATTATGTATGAATGATGATGGAACAATGAATGAAATGGCTGGAATCTATAATGGTATGGATAGATTTACATGTCGTGAAGCTTTAGTTAACGATTTAGAAAAATTAGGATTATTTGTTAAAAAAGAAAGTATTATTCATTCTGTTGGACATAGTGAAAGAACTGGTGTAGTAGTTGAACCTAGATTATCTAAACAATGGTTTGTTAAAATGGATGTTCTAGCTCAACAATTTTTAGATAATAAAGAATATCATTTTGTTCCTGAAAGATTTAATCAAACTTTAACACACTGGTTAACAAATATTCAAGATTGGTGTATTTCAAGACAACTATGGTGGGGTCATAGAATACCTGCTTGGTATAAAGATGATGAGGTGAAAGTTCAAGTTGAAAATCCTGGAGATGGTTGGGTTCAAGATGAAGATGTATTAGATACATGGTTCTCATCAGCTTTATGGCCATTTTCAACATTAGGATGGCCTTGTGAAACAGAAGATTTCAAAAGATATTATCCGACAAATTGCTTAGTAACAGGATATGATATAATATTTTTCTGGGTATCTAGAATGCTATTTGAAGGTATAGAATTTACAGGAAAAACTCCATTTAAAGATATTGTAATTCATGGTTTAGTTCGTGCTAAAGATGGTAGAAAAATGTCAAAGTCATTAGGTAATGGTATAGATCCATTTGATATGATTGAAAAATATGGTACTGATTCGCTACGTTATTTTTTAACTACAGGTGGTGCTTTAGGTTTAGATTTACGTTTTGATGAAACTAAAACAGAGGCTGCTTGGAATTATTTAAATAAAGTTTGGAATATAACTCGTTATGTATTAATGAATTTAGGTGAGAATTTTAAACCATCAAAAATAGATGTAAATAAATTAAATATTGCCTCTAAATCTATTTTAACTAGACTAAATCATACAATTCATATGGTAGATTATAATTTTGATAAATATGAATTAGGAGAAGCAGCAAAGGAATTATATAATTTCGTTTGGAATGATTTTGCATCATGGTATGTTGAAATATCAAAGGTTGATTTAAATAGTAATGATAAATCAAATGTTGAAATGACTAAAAATGTCTTAGTCTATGTTTTAAAATCTATTTTAAAAATGTTACATCCTTTCTGTCCTTTTATTACAGAAGAATTATATCAAGCACTTCCTCATGATGAAGAATCTATTACAATAGCTTCATGGCCTAAAATAAATCCTAACTATGAATTTATGGATGCAAAAGAAGCATTTGATGATGTAATTGAAATAATTACATCAGTTCGTAACGAACGTGCAAAAGCTAATAAAGCTCCATCAAAGCCTATAAGTATATATATTAGTTGTAAAAATGAAGATACATTAAATAAATTAAATTCAACTAAAAGCTATTTAGAAAAATTTATTAATCCTAAAGATTTTGTAATTACTTTAGATGAAATAAAAGCTGATAAAATGGTTGTTGTAGTATTATCTTGTTGTAATTTATATATCCCAACAACAGATTTAGTTGATTTAGAAGAAGCTAAAGCAAAACTATTAAATTCTAAGAAAAAACTTGAATCAGAATTAGCTAGAAGTAAAGCTATGCTATCAAATGAAAATTTTATATCTAAGGCACCACAATCTAAAATAGATAATGAATTAGCTAAACTAGCTGATTATGAGGCACAATATGAAGAAGTATGCCAAGCTTTACAACAGCTTTAATATGGATGAATTTGATAATGCATTAGATTGGTTATATAATCAAAAAAAGAGTAAAAAGAAAGAAGATTTACTAAGAATTTCTAGATGTATAGAACTTTTAAATATAAAAACTAATTATGATATTATTCATATTGCAGGTACTAATGGTAAAGGTTCAACAGCTAGTTATTTAAATGAAATGTTAAAATTAAAATATAATAAGGTGGGACTTTTTGTTTCACCTTATGTTATTTGTTTTAATGAAAGAATCGAAATTAATTCAAATTATATATCTAATGAAGAAGTATTATTTTATATTAATTATTTAAAACAGTTTTCAAAAGAATATTATGAAAATTTCAATGATACAATATCTTTTTTTGAATTAACATTTTTAATGGCATTATTATATTTTGAAAAAAACAATATCGATATATTAATATTAGAATGTGGTTTAGGTGGACTTTTAGATGTAACAAATGTATTAAATAAAAAAGTATCAGTCATCACTAATATAGGCTATGACCATATGCAACAATTAGGTAATACATTAGAAGAAATAGCTATTCATAAATTAGGTATAACTAGAAAAAATGTTACTTGTTTTACAACTGTAAATGATTCTTTAATTCCATTTTTTAAAGAATATGCTTTAAAAAATGATATAAATATTAATTATGTAATGAATGATATTAAAGATATTTATATTAAAGATTTTAAAACTTATTTTAAATATAAAAATGAAGAATATAAATCTTGTTTAGAAGGAACATATCAAGCATATAATGCTAGTCTTGCGATTGCAGTAATTAAATATTTGGATAATAATTATCCAAAAAAATTAATAGATCAAGCCTTAGATAATACATTTTGGCCAGGTAGATTTGAACATATAAAAGATAATATAATAATTGATGGAGCTCATAATATTGATGGTATTAAGGCTTTATGTAACAATTTAAAAAATTATCAAAATAAAAAAATAAAGGTAATATTTACAGCATTAAAAGATAAAGAAATAAAAGGTATGATTAACATATTAGATGAAGTTACTGATTTATATTATTTTACAACAATTAATGATAAAAGAGCTTCAAATTTAATTGATTTAAGCATTTTAACTTGTAAACCATATTTAGAATTTGAAGATTATAAAAAAGCTTTAAATGAAGCTTTAATAAACCTTAAAAATGATGAATTATTAGTTGTTACTGGATCTCTTCATTTTATAAGCATTATAAGAAAAATATTATTATAGGGGTATAAATATGAATTATGATGATTTAGAAAAAAAATTTAAAGCATTAGGTATGATAGTACCAACTAGAAAAATGATTAAAACTAAAGAACAAATTGAAGGGATAAGAAAAGCTGGTATCATTAATACAAAAGTACTAGACTATGTTAGTTTAAATATAAAAGCTGGAATGACTACAAATCAAATAAATAAATTAGTAGAAGAAAAAACTAAAGAGCTTGGAGGAATATGTGCTCCACTTAATTATGAAGGATTTCCTAAAAGTGTATGTGTAAGTATAAATGATGCAGTATGTCATGGGATACCAGATAATACAATATTAAAATCTGGTGATATAGTTAATGTTGATTGTACAACCATATATAATGGTTATTATGCTGATGCATCTAGAATGTTTTTAATAGGTAATGTAGATGATGAAGCTAAAAGATTAGTTAAAGTAAGTAAAGAATGTCTTGATATCGCTGTAAAAAATCTTAAACCATTTTCTCATCTTGGAGATATTGGCTATTATATAAATAAACATGCTAAAGAAAATGGCTATAGTGTGGTTAGACAAATAGGTGGACACGGGGTTGGTATTGAATTTCATGAAGATCCTTATGTAGCCCACTATGGTAAGAAAAATACAGGTATGGTTTTATTTCCTGGTATGGTATTTACTATTGAACCAATGATTAATGAAGGTAGTAAAGAAGTGTATTTAGATGCAAGTAATAACTGGACTATATATACTGAAGATGGTGGTTGGTCAAGTCAATATGAATATACCGTTTTAATTACTGAAGATGGTATAGAAATATTGTCTTATTAAAAAAATTAATATTTTAAAATTAAACAAAGAAATTTTTTAATTCTTTGTTTTTTTATTTTTATTTCTACAATAATAATGTATAATTAAATATTATAATACTTTTAAAAGAGAATACTTATTAATAATAAAAAAGGAGGAAAAGAAAAATGAACAATGTTTATATATGTATAGATTTAAAATCGTTTTATGCTTCTGTTGAATGTGTAGATTTAAATTTAGATCCACTTACAACTAATTTAGTAGTAGCGGATTTAGAAAGAAGTGAAAAAACTATTTGTCTTGCGGTTACACCTGCGTTAAAGTCATTTGGAGTTTCCTCAAGACCAAGATTGTTTGAGGTTATATCTAAAGTAAAAGAAATAAATAATGAAAGAAGAAAAAAAATTAATTATAAAAAATTTAAAAAAAAGTCATACAATCAAGATGAACTTTTAAATGATGATTATCTTGAATTAGATTATTTAATCGCAACACCTAAAATGGCTCATTATATTGAAGTTAGTAGTAAAATATATAATATATATTTAAAATATTTTTCTAAAGATGATATTCATGTTTATTCGATTGATGAAGTTTTTATAGATGTTACTTCTTATTTAAAAATGTATAATAATAACCCAAAAGAATTAGTTAAATTAATTATTAATGATATTTTAAATCAAACAGGTATTACTGCAACTGCAGGAATAGGCAGTAATCTATATCTTGCAAAAGTTGCGATGGATATAGTAGCTAAAAGAAAAAAAGCAGATGAAAATGGTGTTAGAATAGCTATGCTTGATGAATTATCATATAAAAAAGAGTTATGGAATCATAAGCCTTTAACTGATTTTTGGCGTGTTGGTAATGGTTATATTAAAAGATTAGAAAAATTAGGACTACATACTATGGGAGATATAGCTTTATTATCGTTAGAAAATGAAGATGTTTTATATAAAGAATTTGGAATAAATGCTGAATTATTAATTGACCATTCATGGGGATATGAACCAACAACTATTAAAGATATTAAAGAATATAAACCTAAATCAAATAGCCTATCTATAGGACAAGTTTTATCTAGACCATATAATATAGATGAAGCTCGTTTAATAATTAAAGAAATGATAGAATTATTATCACTAGATTTAGTTAAAAAAAATTTAGTTACTAATCATATATCTTTATTTATTGGTTATGAAAAGAGTACTAATATTGAATTTGAAAAATTTAATAAATCAATCACATTAGATGAAGCAACATCATCTACAATTAAACTTACTTCTGCAATAACTCATTTATTTGATAATTATATAAATTACAATCTGGATGTAAGAAGAATAAATATAAGTGCAATTATTTATGATATAGAAAAAAATAATAATAAAATAATCCAATATTCATTATTTGATGATATTGAAGAAAAAAAAGAATTAGAAAAAATAAATAATGAAAAAGAAGAAAAAGAAAAAAATCTTCAAAAAACTATAATAAATGTAAAAAATAAATATGGCAAAAATTCTTTACTTAAAGGGATGAATTTAGATAAATCTGGAACTACTATCATAAGAAATAAACAGATAGGAGGACATAAAGCATGAATGATAAATATAATAAAATAATAAATATTAATTATGTGAAATCAGATAAACATCCTCATATGAGTTTAAAACAACGTGCTAGTCAGTTTATGCCATTTAGTGCTTTAACTGGATTTGATGAAAGTATAAGTGAAAAAAACAGAATAACATTTAAAAAAAGAATATTATCAGTTGATGAAAAAAATCTAATAAATAATAAACTACTTTATTTAAAAACTAATTTAGATAAGCAAATTAATATAATATATTTTACTAAAGACAAATTTAAAAGTGGAGGAGAATATAAAGAAAAAACTGGTTATATTAAAATGATTGATGATTTAAATAAAACAATTAAACTAAAAGATAAAACTATAATTAATTTTATTGATATTTTTGATATTAAAATACTTAAATAAGGTTTAATTTTAATTTTAAATTCATAATATTAATTGAGAGTGATATTGTGAATTTAAATAAACTACTTTCTTTATTAGATATTAATAAAAAGTTTTATAATCATAAAATAAAAAAAATAACTTTTGACTATAATAAATGTATAATTAATTCAATATATTATTCATTAAATGATAATATAAATGATATAAAAAAAGCTATAAATAATGGAGCAAAAACAATTTTTTGTACTAAAATTATAGAAGTTGATTTTAAAATAAATATTATTATAGTAGAAGATGTAAGAAAAATATTAGCTTTATCAGCTAAATTTTTTTATAAAGATATCTCAAAAAAATTAAAAATAATAGGTGTTATCGGAACTAATGGGAAAACATCGACATCTACAATTGGATATGATTTTTTTAATTTTATAAATTATAAAAGTATGCTTATAGGTTCAAATGGAATTTTTTATAAAGATAAACATATTTATACAAAGAATACTACACCAGATATTATTACTATTTATGATAGTTTAGTTTTAGCTAAAAAAAATAAAATAAAATATATATTTATAGAAATATCTAGTATAGCTGTTGATCAAAAAAGAGTATATGGTTTAGAATTAGCTGTTTTAATATTTACTAATTTTTCACAAGATCATTTAGATTATCATAAAAATATCTATAATTATTTATATTCAAAATTAATATTATTTATAAAGATGAATAAAAAAAATTATGTAATAATAAATAATGATGATGAAAAAAATATAGAATTTAAAAATTTTTGTGATAGTAAAATATTAACTTATGGTATAAATAATAAATCGGATATAAAAGGATATAAAATTCATAATATAAATAAAAATGCTACATTTTATTATAATAATATATTATTTAAAAATAATTTAATAGGACAATTTAATATTTTAAATTGTCTTAGCATTATAGCACTTTTAAAAATATTTAATATATCAATTTTTAAATTTAAAGAATTTTTATTAGATTATAACGGGATAAATGGAAGAATGAATCAAATAGAATATAAATCTAGATATATTATTATAGATTATGCACATACCTTTTCTGCAACAAAAAAAGTAATTGATGAATTCTTAAAAATTTGTAAAAATGATCTTTATATTGTAATAGGTTGTGGTGGAAATAGAGAAAAAGAAAAAAGATTTATGATAGGTTCATATTTAAACAGTATTACTGCAAATATCACCTTGACAGTGGATAATCCAAGATTTGAAGAACCAATTGATATAATAAATGATATCAAAAAAAATATAGATAAAAAAATTGATATAATCCTAGATAGAAAAACTGCAATAATTGAAAACTTAAATAAATTAAAACCAAATGATTATTTATTAATTTTAGGTAAAGGTGCAGAAGAATATATTGAAATAAAAAATATTAGATATTCATATTCTGATAAGGAGGTTGTTTATGACTGGATTAAACAACAATAATTTAGTAATATTATCATTATTAACTATATTTTTTTATTCAATTTATATTAAATCTTTTAAAAAAATAAAACAAACAGAAAGAAAAGAAGGATTAGAATCTCATAAAATAAAAAATGGTACTATAACTATGGGAGGAATTATTTTTTTAACTTTACCACTATTTTTCACTTCCTACACACCTGATACTAAAATTATTATTTTAACTGTAATTGGATTTGCGCTATTAGGACTTATTGATGATATTTTAATTGTTAAATTTAAAAAAAATGATGGATTATCTCCATTAGTAAAATTTATAATAGAAATAATTATTTCAACAATAAGTTTTTATTTATATTTAAAAAATGGAAATAGTGTTATTTTAAATATATTTAATTTAAATATTAATTTAAAATGGGTATATGGTATTTTCATTTTGTTTTTATTAACAGCAAGCACGAACGCTTGGAATTTAGTTGACGGAATTGATGGATTATGTTCTGGATTAAGTCTTATATTTGGTATTGGATTAATGATTATTGCCTATAAAAAAGCAAGATTTGATGTATTTTATATGCTTATTATTTTTCATATATCAATATTTATTTATTGGTGTTTAAATTTACCTAAAGCCTTTTTATTTATGGGAGATGTTGGCTCATTAGGATTAGGAGCATTATATGCGATGACTTCTATTATATTAGATTGTTTTAATTCATATATTTTTATGTCACTACTTTTTATTTTTGAAACATTAAGTGTAATAATTCAAGTTACTTATTTTAAAAAAACTAAAGGAAAAAGATTTTTCAAAATGACTCCTTTTCATCATCATTTAGAATTATGTGGTTTAAATGAATTACAAATAGACATATTATTTTACATAATTCAAATATTATTAGTCATTTTAGCTTTAAATTTTTTATAAAAGTTGACAAAATAAAATTTTATTTATATAATTGCCATAGATTATAAATTTTATTTATGGAAGTGATATAATGAATGATTCTCGTTTATTAACTCTTTTAACATTAGTTAAAATGAAAAATTATACACAAACAGCTCAAAGACTTTTTATTACTCAACCAGCAGTAACCCACCATATTAAATCATTAGAAAATGAATATGATATAAAAATATTTGAAGGTAATAAAGGATTTGAACTTACAGCTCAAGGTCAAATATTATTTGAATATGCTAGAAGAATGTTAGATCAAGCAAGAGAAGTAAATGAAGCTATAGCTAATTCATTTTTATTAAAGAAAAACTTGAATTTAGGTATAACCTTTAATTCAGCTATGCTTTTATCTTGTGATAATTTATTAAATTGTTTTTTTGATATATATAATTCTTCTGCAAATATTTATACTGAATCTAAAGAAAAAATATATGAATTATTAAAACAAGGTAAAATTGATTGTGCAATAATAGATGGTCCATATGATGATGAAAATTTTGAAGGAATATTATTATCTACTCAAAATATTGTTCCTGTATGCTATAGTAATGGTAAATTTAAAGAAATTAAACGTGTAACACGTGATATGCTAAAAAATAATGCATTAGTATTAGGTGATAACGATAGTTCGCTATGCCAAATGACTTTACAAAGTTTAAAAAATAGTAATATTAATATTAAAAATATTACTACATATCATTCTAATAGTCCATTTATAATGGGGCAATTAATAAAAAATAAGGATGGTATTGGCTTTATGTATCAAGACTTTTGTTCTGAATTTAATTTTTTAAAGAAAATGGAATTATTAAATTATAAATCCACTCAACTTTTTTATTTAATATATAGTCAAAATAGTTTTGATAAATCAACAATAAAAAAATTAGTAAATGGTATAAGAAAATGGAAAGAACAATAAAAATATTTTATGAAGATAATCATATTATAGTAGTATATAAGCCTAAAGGTGTATTATCTCAAGCAGATGGAACTGGCAAGTCTGATATGCTTACTATTTTAAAAGAATATATAAAAAATAAATATGATAAACCAGGTAATGTATATTTAGGACTTGTTCATAGGCTTGATTTATATACAAGTGGTATAATGGTTTTTGCAAAAACATCTAAAGCAGCTTCAAGACTTTCAAAACAAGTATCAAATCATTTATTTCAAAAAAAATATTTAGCTATTATTGAAGGAAAAATTGATAGCGTTGGAATATTGAAAAATAATATATCTAAAAATGAAGAACAAAGAAAAAGCTATATTTCACCAACAGGAAAAGAAACTATTTTAGAATATAAATTATTAGAATATAAAAATAATTTAAGCTTAGTTGATATTAATTTAAAAACAGGAAGGTTTCATCAAATAAGATGTCAATTTTCATTTATAGGTCATCCATTATATGGTGATATTAAATACGGAAGTAAAAATAAAATAGATAATTTAAATTTTCCTTTAGAAGCTTATTATTTATCTTTTTTTCATCCCATTACAAATGAAAAATTAGAATATGAATATAAAACATTACATTTATAGGTGGTATAAACCACCTTTTTTTCATATTATAAATACAGGTGATTTTAATGCGTTTTGAATTTTATAAAAACATTTTATTAATTAATAATTATCGACAAATTATTTTAGTGAAAAGTGATTTAATTAAAGTTGAAAAACTAGATATACATGGAAAAAATTTAAATATAATAAAATTATCAAAAGATGAAATTGTTATAAGAGGTATTATAAATGAAATAAAGATGGGAGAATAATTATGATATATAAAATAAAAATGAATAAAGATGATTATTTTAAAATAAGCAATAAAATAATTTCTTCAAATTTAATTATAAATGATAATGATGTTATATTTGAAATTGAAGGTGGTTCTTATAATATTTTAAAAAGGACAAACTATGAATATAAGATAATTGAAAGTCTTTCTTCAAAATTATTAAGATTTTTAACAAACTATGGACTTCTAATATATGTTATTTTATTTTTATTTTCAATTTTATATATGAATAATTATAGAATAGAAAAAATTGAAT
>CAZQOM010000017.1:0-16684 GCA_964595145.1 uncultured Anaeroplasmataceae bacterium
AGATTTTATAATAGCATCTTTTGTATCTCTATAACTCATTATAAAAACTTTATCAGCATAATCTAAAATGAATTTATATGCTTCTTTAGTTTCATTATTAAAAGTGATTTCATCATCTAACCAAAAAGGTATATCATAACTAAATTCAATGTTAGGATATTTATTTTTTAATTTATATATTAAGCTAACTAATTTAGTAATTAATTCATTTCTATTTTCTTTAAATTCTGGGTGTTGATGTGGTTCTATATCTAAATGAATTCCTTTATATATATTATTATTTTCTTTATTAAATTCTACATATCTATCAATCAATTTAATTAATTTTGAATCATCTAAAACCCATTGATATTCCCCGGCTAATAAATAACAATTAATGTTTTTCTTATTAGCTGTTTCCAAAAAAGATATAGTTTTTTCATTCATATTAGAATCGCAATAATAAATTTCATTAATATTGTTCTCACAAGCGAAATCTAAATATTTAGTATCTAGATTTTTATTCCACCACCATGTTCCTTTAATATAATAATCATTAGATTTAAATATATTACAAGAACATAAAGTTAATATAAAAAGTAATAATAACATAATTTTTTTCATAATATTATACCTCACTAATAAGCGATATAAGAGGTTGATTTTATACAACCTCATTTAATTTTATTTATGCTTAGCTAATACTTCTTTAACATCATTAGATAAGTCTTCTCTATTTAAAGAAAAATCTATTGTAGCTTCTAAAAAACCTTTTTTTGAACCTATATCATATCTTCTTCCATCTATAGCTAGTGAATATACACTTTCCTTTGACATTAATCTTAAGATAGAGTCAGTTAATTGAATTTCTCCGCCTTTACCTCTTGTTTGATTTTTTAAATAATCAAAAATAGCAGGTGTTAAAACATATCTTCCACCTATGGCTAAATTTGATGGAGCATCTTCTTTTTTAGGTTTTTCTACAACACTTACAAGTTCAACTAAAGATCCCTTAGATTCTTTTTTAGGCTCACAAATTCCATATTTAGAAACATCATCAGGAATAACCTCTAAAGTTCCTAAAATAGATGAATGAGTTTGATTATAAGCATTAATTAATTGTTTAGTAGCAGGTTCGTTATTTCCAACGTAAACATCATCACCTAAAAGTAATGCGAAAGGCTCACCATTAACAAATTCTTCTGCACATAAAACAGCATGACCTAATCCTAACTGTTCATTTTGATATGTAAATTCTACGTGAACTTTATTAGGTAGTTCTCTAATTATTTCTAATTCTTTTGTTTTATTTTTTGATTCTAAGAATTTTTCTAAAACTAAATTATGACCAAAATGAGTTCTAATACATTCTTTTTCTGAATTAATGATAATAAGAATCTCTTCTATACCACTTTCTATTGCTTCCCTAACAATATATTCAATTGTTGGAGTATCAACAATTGGTAACATTTCCTTTGGTATTGCCTTTGTAAATGGTAAAAATCTAGTTCCAAATCCAGCAGCAGGAATTACAGCCTTTCTAATTTTTTTCATAATCAAACCCTCCAATTAATTTCATTTATTTCCCAAATTATTATTCATCAATTTTAGTTGTAGTTTTCTTCGCAGGAGTCTTCTTTGTTGTAGTTGTTGTTCTTGTTGTAGACTTTTTTTTAGTTGGTTTTTCTTGAGCCACTTGTGTTTCTTCTGCTTTAGGAGTAGTTACCTTTTTAGTTGTAGTTTTCTTCGTAGGAGTCTTCTTTGTTGTAGTTGTTGTTCTTGTTGTAGTCTTTTTTGTGGCTGGTTTCTTTTCTTGAGCCACTTGTGTTTCTTCTGCTTTAGCAGCATCTTCAACACTTACTTCTTCAACTAATTGAACTTCTTCTGTTTTTGCTTCTTGAGTCACTTGTGTTTCTTCTACATTATTAATATCTGATGCTTCTACTGTTTCTAGGTTATCATCTGGTTTAACATCAGGTATTACATCAACAACAGTTTTTGTAGAAACGCTTCTTGGTTGTCTAATATTTTTGTCATTAACTTTAGCTCTTCTACTTCTAGAATAGTCCTTATAAGATTCTTTAGAAAATAAACTTCTAATGAAACTGAAATGGAATAATAAAATATAGAATAATATTATAACAAGTGCATATAACGCTAACATACCAATAGTTTGCCATACAAGTTTAGATGGAGAAACAATATCTTTTTCATATCCAATTGCATATCCTGTTGTTTCAGTTTCAGCAATAAATTCTTTTTTCCAAGTTTCAAATTGAATTCCCCATTCTTCATTTAATTCTTTTAATTTATTATTATCTCCATCTGCAGCAATATAAGCATCTAAATAAGTGTTATATTTAACAAACATTTCGTCCATTTTCTTATCACTAAAAAATCCTTGAGAATAATCTAATTTAATTTCAGTATTATAAACAGAATTGCCATCACAATCATTAATTGATAAAGAAGTTATTTCACCACCAATTTGTTTTTCAATTTCGTCAAGCATTGTTTTAGTAAAAGTAACTCGCATAAAATTCCAAGCATCTTTAGTATTTGTTACATCTCTAGATGAATTTAATAAATATTCTTCTTTTGTTTTAGGTGTTTCAACATAAGATGAACTGTTAATTGTGTCATCTACAACAAAAAAATAATCATAACTTTTTGATGTTTCATTTGAAACAAAACGAATAGAAGTTTTATTTGAACTTTTTTCACCAACTACAGCAGTAGATGTAGTGAATTTTGCATTAAATATATATAAATAATATGCATGTTCAAATTCTAAGTATCTTTCTGTATTATCCTCACTACCGAATGTAATATCAGTTTGTGATGTTGCAGGATAAATTTGTAAATCAAGTTTATCTGAATTATCCTCAACAATAGATTTTGTATCAAAACAGCCTCCCCATACCATAGGAACTTTGTAAAATTTTTCTTCAGCAATTGCATTACTAACTATACCCTCTAAATGATTCATTTGGTTTGAACTATATCCAATGATATATATAAGTATACCAAAAACAATAGCTACACCAAAATATAAAACTTTCTTCCACATATATTTTAATTCCTTTCATCTCTTATATTTTACATTATTTTATAAAAAAATCAATGTAATAATATAAAACTATGCGTTTTAAAGAAAAAATACTTATTATTTTTAAAAAAATCCTTTACAAAAGAAAAAAATATAGTATAATAAATATGCACAATTTTTGTGCCTAAATAATTTGGCGTGCGTGGTGAAGTGGTTAACACAGTAGATTGTGGCTCTACCATGCGCAGGTTCGATTCCTGTCGCACGCCCCAATATGAATATTATAGCCTTGATTAAAAAAATCAAGGCTTTTTTATACTATAAAATATAAAGCATATGCATTATATAGCTATCTACTCTTTATCTTTTAAATTTCTTATATACATTCTACTTTCTTCTTCATCAAAATCTCCTAAAGCCATACATAAGAAATTAAATCCATAACGTTCATAAAATCCTATATGATCTGTTAATAGATATATATTGTTATATGATTCTTTTAAATCATCACAAACATAATTTAATAAATCACCAGCAATACCTTTATTTCTATATTGTTCTAAAACGTATAAAGCGCATATATTAGGCGTTAAATCCTTACGATTATGAAAATCATTTTTTATAACACCACAACCTGCAATAATAGTATTATCATCTAAAACAATATACCAACGTGGTATATCATTATCAAGTGATAATAACATACTTTCTTGATATGTTTCAAAAGGAATATTCCATTTTTCGTTAAACCATTTTGCTGCTGAATTGATTAATTTTGGATTTTCTTTTATTTTTATTATTTTATACATAAAGTACCTCATATTTTTCTTAATTTTGATAAATATTGTAAAACTGCTTTTCTTTTAATTATCCCAATATACATACCTCTATCATCTATTATAGGAATAAAATTTTGTTCAAATAAAATACTAATAACATCTTTAATCGAACTACTTATATCTAAAGCTTTATATGGTCTATATCTTTCTACATCTGAAACCATTTTAGTTTCAGCTATTTTAATATTAAAATTATAATCATTTTTTATATATCTTAATATATCTCCTTCAGATATGGTTGATATAAAATGTCCTTCTTTATCTATTAGTGGAACTACACTAAATTTGTGATAATCAAATTTTTCTAATACTTGCCTTATTGTAGAATTATTATCTAAATAAAATGTTTCTTCTTTTGGTGAAAGTAAAGATATAATATTCATTTTTCAAATCCTTTCAATTTATTTATATAAAAATTATATCATATAATTGTGTGATTTTTATCACAAATAAAATATATTTATAATTTATAATTTAATTATAATAAAAAAGCCAACCAAATTGGTTGACTTTTATTATTAACGGCGTTCTTTAATACGAGCAGCCTTAGCTGATAATGTACGAATGTAGAATAATCTAGCACGACGTACTTTACCTTTTCTAGTAACTTCAATATGGTCGATATTAGGTGAATGAACAGGGAATGTTCTTTCAACACCGATTCCGTATGACATTTTTCTAACTGTGAATGTTTCACCAATGCCAGTACCTTGACGCTTAATAACTAAACCGTCGAAAACTTGGATACGATGAGTATCACCTTCAATAATTTTAACGAAAACCTTAACTGAATCTCCAGCACGGAAATTTGGTCTTTCTTGTAAATATTGAGCAGTTATTTCTCTAATTAAGTCTTGTCCTTTTGCGTTTGCCATAAAATCTCAACTCCTTATCATCAAAGCTCATAGCCATAAAACCCTTTTGCCAGCGGAGCATTGTGCTTTGCTGTAAATGACAGCCTCATTATTTTATCACAATAAATATATAATTTCAACTATTTTTTTCTCTTTTTTAAAAGAGTATAATATTGATTAAAACATTCTTCTATAATTTGTTCATTTTCTTCTAATTCTAAATAAGCCTCATCTTCATTATATATAATTTTAAAAACCAAAACATCATCTTCTAAAACATCTTCTGCAATAGGATGTAAAATAGTATATATATCTTCTTCTAAATTAATTAAAGCTACTTGTTCAAAAGTAAATATTTCTCCATTATTTCCTTTAATATTAATATTATTGTTATTTTTTTCATCTAAAATTTGTTCGATTACATTTTTCATTAAATTACCTCTTTTGTCATTTTTTTAATAATTACATTATCCATTGATATATTATTAGCATTTACTATAGACACATCATTTTCTGCTTCTATTTCAATATTTTTGAAATATAAATGATGAATAGGTAATTCGTCTAATCCTTCTATTTTTATACCCATTTTAGCATTTTTACAAATAATATTTTCCATAGTAATATTTTTAAATTCAGGAATATCTTCTTTTAAATGTGAGTTCATTTTATCTGTTTTATCTGTTTCTAAATTATGTAATACATAACCCATAGTAAAAATAAAAGCTTCTTCTACTATATTAGCCATATAAACATTTTTTATAGTTATATCTTCAACAACACCACCACGACCAATTGCAGATTTAAAACGGATGCCTATATCAGTGCCAATAAAAGTACAATTTTCAACCAAAATATTTTTAACACCTCTACTCATTTCACTTCCAACAACAAAACCACCATGAGCATCAAAAACCTTACAATCGTGAATCCAAACATTTATAGTAGGCCCTTCAATTTGTCTAGCCTCAGCATTTTTTCCTGATTTTATACAAATACCATCATCGCCAACTTCAAAAATACAACCTACAATTTCACAATTATTGCATGATTCTAAATCTAAACCATCACCATTTTGGGCAGAAAATTTATTTCTAACTTTAGCATTTTTTAAAGTAAAATTAGAACAAAAGAAAGGGTGAATATTCCATGCAGGTGAATTTTGAATAGTAATATCTTCAATTAGTATTTTATCACAATGCTTTAAGGATAATAAAACAGGGCGATATAAATCATAATATTTAGAAGCTATTTCTAAAGCATTAGGATCATTATAATCAGGTTCGCCATTTAATACACCTTCATAAACTGTTTTAGTAGGATACCAAATTCCTCCTTCTTTAGTTTCCTTAAAATATGGGCTTATTTTCATACATCTAGCAAATTCTTTTTCTGTTAATTTAAATTTCTTTATTCCACGCCATAAAAAGCCATTACCATCAATTACGCCTTTACCTGTAATTGCTATATTAGTTTGATTTAAAGCACTAATAGGGGAAATTGTTCTAATACGCTTTTGACCTTCATAATTAGTCCAAATTAAAGGATAATCTTCTTTTGATTTACTAAATTGTAAAAATGCATTATCTTCTAAATGTAAATTTACATTACTTTTAAGTTCAATAGGCCCACTTAAAAAATAACCATTAGGAATTATTACCATTCCTCCACCATTTTCTGAACAATAATCTATTGCTGACTGAATAGCTTTTTTATTGTTAAATTCTAAACTTGATTTTGCTCCAAAATCTAAAATATTATATTTATCATTTTTAAATGATGGTAATTCTATTTTGAAATTCATTTTAAAACTCCTTATATTAAAAGGTGGTCTACTAGACCACCATATTTTATTCATTTACTTCTTCTTTTTCGTTTTCTTCGTTCTTTTTATTTTTTAAATAAGCTGGCATATCTAAACATAAATTAACTCCGCAGCCAACAACAAATCCTACAACAAGGAAAACAGCTAAAGCTAAAATAACATTGAATCCACCTGCTGAAGTAATAACAGAACCAGCAGATACCAAAATCTTAGTATTTTCTTTATAAGAATTAACTGAGAATTTTTTATATGTTTCAGTAAATTCTAATAATTTATTATAATGTGCTGTTAATCTTTCATCAAAACTCTTTAATTTTTCTTGGTAAACAGAATCATTATTATGAATATCACGATTGTTTAAAATCTTATCATATACATTATTAATTGTATAATCAATTTCAGCATTACGACTTGTAAGTTCATTAATACTGGCCATAATATCTTGAATAATTATAGTTTGATTTCCACTTAATTCAATCATTTTCTTATATTGTTCATTTAAGTTTACAATTTTAGCCTCATTAATAGTTTTTTCACGAACTAATGATGCTTTATTATTTTCTATTGTAACATAATATTCAGTATCACTTGGATTAACATAACCATTTTCTTCGATTTCAACTAATAATCCTTTTAAATCATAGCGAGTGAAATATGATTCAACTTCACTTAATGCTTCACTAATAGAAAGTTTGTTACCACCTTCTAATAAAATAGCTTGAGCTGTACTATATTTTGATATAAGTTCATTATATTGATTTATAATATTTTCTTTTTGATCAATTAATGAATTAACCTTAGAATCGTAATCTTTAACTAAATTGAATTGTTTTAAATGTTTATCGTGTTCAATTGATTCACTTTTTTCAATAATAATATCTCTTGGAACATGAATTAATGCATCAAAGAAATTAACAGCTTGTTGTTCAGTTGCAAAATATTTCTTTAATATATAAATAGAATATATTTGCATTTTTACTGGTTGTTCATTAATAGTAATTTCATATTCTTGAATAGAAATATCATTTTTATATTTCATTTTTTCAATATCAATAGATTTAAAACTTTCATCCTTATCTTTAGCTTTTTGTAAATTTTCTAAAGAAATAAATTCTTGATATAAGAATTCTTGTCCGTCAGGATAAAATCTTTCATCATTTGATGTTGTATAATTATCAGGGAATTTTACTTGGAATGTTGTTTCATATTCTACTGAACCCGGATTATAAATAAATTGAACAAATACCATTCCAATTATTGCAACAACTAAAGTTACAGCTAATAATAACCATTTTTTTATAAATATAACGTGAAATATTTCGCCAATTGATAAACCTTCTTCTTTTTCTTCCATAAGAAATACCTCCTAAAACATAATCATTATACATTTTTTGACATAATTAGTCAATGTTTTTACAAAAACACACTAATTTATGAATTCTTTTTATCAGTAGATCCAAATCCACCATTTCTTATATCTTTTACATCATCATCGATTGTTATACCATATTCTAAAAAAATACCTTGCATAAATGCTTCATTTTGTTTTAAAACAAGTATTTTATTTTCATTTGAATCATTAGTAATTTTAGCAAAAATATGACCTTCATTATCTGAATAATAATAATCACTATCTATTATTCCAACTGTATTATTTAATTGTAGTCGATATTTAAATCCTAGTCCACTCCTAGGATATAAATGTAATACATAATTATTAGCCATTTTTACACGAATACCTGTAGGTATTTTAATTGTCTCGCCAGGTTTTAAAGTTATATCAAAAGGAATATAAAAATCATATCCAGCAGAGCCTTTTGTAGCACGTTTAGGCAATTTAATATTTTCGTATATTTCTAATGCATTATCCATATCACAAGAAGATACAAAGTTTAAAGAAGAAACTTTTTCAAATTGAGCTATTCTTTTAAATTCCGACATAATAACACCTCTAATTACATTTTATCATTAAAAAAATAAAAAAACAATAATATAAAAAAATAAAGGTGGAATTTAATCCACCAATTATTTATTAGTTAAGTTTTTCTTCAAGTATAGATTTTAATTCCTCGTACCCAGGCTTACCAAGTAAAGCAAACATATTCTTCTTGTAAGCTTCAACTCCAGGTTGATTAAATGGATTAACACCAAGTGTATAAGCAGACACTCCACAAGCTAATTCGAAGAAATAAACTAAATAACCAAATGTATATGCTGATATATCTTCTATATTTACAAATATATTAGGTACACCACCATCTACATGAGCTATCATAGTTCCTGTCATAGCCATTTTATTAACATAATCCATTGATTTGCCTGCTAAGAAGTTTAATCCATCTAAATTATCATCATTAGCTTCAATTATAATATTTGAAACAGGTTTATTAATGTTTAAAACAGTTTCGAATATTGTTCTTTCACCTTCTTGAATCATTTGACCTAAAGAGTGTAAGTCAGTAGAAAATGAAGCTGAAGTAATCCAAATACCTTTACCATCTTTACCTTCTGATTCACCATATAATTGTTTCCACCATTCAGCAAAATATTGTAATCTTGGTTCGTAATTAACAAGCATTTCGATTTTTTTACCTTTACGATATAATAAATTACGTACAAGTGCATATTTTAATGCATCATTTTTTTCAACATCTTCTTCTTGATATAAATTATAGGCATCAAATGCTCCTTTAAGCATTTCATTTATATCAATACCTGAAGCAGCAATTGGAAGTAGGCCTACAGGTGTTAAAACAGAAAATCTACCACCAACATCATCAGGAACAATAAATGTTTCATAACCTTCTGCAGTTGCAAGAGTTTTTAAAGCGCCTCTTTGCTTATCAGTTGTAGCATAAATACGATTTTTAGCTTCTTCCTTGCCATAACGTTTTTCTATATAATCTTTGAAAATACGGAACGCAATTGCAGGTTCTGTAGTAGTACCAGATTTAGAAATAACATTAATTGAAAAATCCTTATCTTCTAAATATTCTAATAATTCATATGCATATGTAGATGAAATTTGATTTCCTACAAAAATAACTTCTACACCTTTATTATTAAAATATTTTTTAAGCATTTCTATTGCCGCTCTAGCACCTAAATAAGAGCCACCAATACCAATAGCCACTAATACAGATGATTGTTTTTGAATTTTCTTTGCTGCTGATATTATTCTTTCTACTTCTTTTTTGTCATAATCTCTTGGTAAATCTAACCATCCTAGAAAATCATTACCGGCACCTTGTTTTGATCTTAATAATTTATGAGCGCTAATAACTTCTTTTTTAATTTCCTCATATTCTTTTTCGTCAAAAAATTTTTTTGCTTGTGATATATCTAAATTTAAACAACTCATTTTTTATTCCTCCTAATTATATGAAATTAACTAATATAAAATATCCTGAAACACCAATAATAATACCTAAGACAAAGCCACCTACAACTTCAAAAAATTTATGTCCTAAAAATTCCTTTAAAAAGCCTTTTTTTCCATATCCAATTGTTTTTCTTTCTTCTTCTGACATTTCTTTAGCAAAATTATTTAATATAACAGCATGTTTAGAAGCTTCTAATCTGATTCCCATAGAATCATGAATTGTAACTAACGCAAAACATACCGCTACTGCAAAAGACCAATCAATTCCATTTATATCATGTAACTGAAATAAAAATAAAGATGTAACTAATGTCATACATAAACAAGTATGAGATGATGGGAATCCTCCAGTATAATAAAGAAATTTCCATACAATTTTTTTATTTTTAATTGACATTATAACAAATTTTAAAATTTGACATATAAGCATAGAAAAAAGGCAAATACATATAATTTGAATAGTTCTTATTTGTGTTATCTTTAAAAAATCTTCATAAAGCTTCATATCCACTAAAATTCATCTCCTAATCCAACATTAACAACCTCAATAACCTCTGGTATATTTTCAACTAATAATGCTTCAATACCATCCTTTAATGTAGAATCAAGTGCTCCACAGTCCATACAAGCACCAAGCATACGAACATATACTATTCCATCTTTAAATCCCAAATATTCTAAATCTCCACCCTCAGAATTTAAATATGGTCTTATTTTATCTAATATTTTTTCTATTTGTTGTTCTATATTATTTTTGTTCATTATTTTTATTTCTCTTTCTATTTTTGTTTTTATTTCTATTTAAATTATTTTTATTTTGGTTTGGAACAAATCCTGGACTACTTGAAACATAGCTTTGAGAAACTAAAACATTATTATTTTGTTTAGATTGTTCTTGAGTAGCAAATTCTTTTAATTCGCCTTCTAATTCTTTCTTTGGAATTTTATTTAAAGTTTCAGAATTAATAACAATATTAGGTTTTACCTTGGGTGTAGTTTCTAATATAATACTTTCTTTATCAAAATTTTCTTTTATAATATTATGAATAACAAAACCATCATTTTTAGGTTCTGTTGGATTATTTAGTTCATGCTCGTATTCTTTTTCAGATTGAATTCTTTTTAAAACATAATAAGGACATCCCATAGCGCAAGACAACTCTAAATAATCATCAATAAAACCAAAATAATTTTTACTTTTAGGGTTAGTATCAAACCCTTTTAATCTTAATATACCTGAACTAATATCACCGACGATATAAACATATTTATCAAAACATTCTTCAATATATTTATCTTCAAAGGCTTCTAATTTAAAAGCATCACGATAATTACTTTCAACTTTAAATTGTCCTTTTTTGCAATCTATTATCATAATATCACCTGGAAATAATTATACCACATTTTAATTAATATAAACAATATTATTTTCATAAGAATTAAAAAAAGCTATCTCTAGCTTTTTTAATCTTTAATACCTAAATAATACGGAATATCATTATTTAATATTTCTAATGCTATTGGAATACTTATTTTAGTTTCAATTATATTATTTTGAAAAGGAATAACACTTCTGATATTCAATGAAATAACTAAATTAATTTGTAAAACAGTTGTATTTAAACCATAACTTTCAATATTCTTCTCTATATCAACATCTTGATTACCAACAACCTCAAGATCTATAGGAACTTTGATACTTTTTGAAAAAAAATAATTTAATCCAAAAAAATAACCAAGTGGTAATTCAATTGTTTCAAATGTTTTACCATCATTTATTTCGTTTATACAATCAACCAAATATTTTGAAACATTACTTCTTACTAAATTTAGTGTATTAACATCTAAATAAGCATAGGTTACTTTGCCAGTTGAGTCATATGATTCACATAAAACACTTTTACCGTCTAAAAGTTTAATAACCTTTTCATTTACTCCTTCATCTATTACCTTATTAGCATAACTTATAATAAGTGAATCTGTATAAGCCTTAATTGCAGTTGAAAAATAATTCATTGTAAATTTAGTTGCATAAATAATAAAAGTAATAATTAATATTAAAATACTAATTATCCATAGCCATTTTTTCAAAAGCCTCATATACCTTTAAACCAGGAACAATTCCTAATTTTTTTGCATATAAAGAACTGTCATATATAGTTGCGTTAAATAATTCATCTAACGTTTTTACACCAACAGCTTTACCACATATTACTTCTCTATTTTTATATATATCAACATCTAATGCTCCACACATAAAAAAACATTTATAACCCTCTAGCATTATAATAGTTGTGTTATCTAATTTAATTTCTAATGAATTTAATTTCAACTTTCCACTATTATAAATACCTTTTTTTATTTCCATTATAATCACCAATATAATTTATGTAATATTATTTCAATTTATGAAACATATTTAAATAATTATTATGATTATATAAAAACTAAAATGTTTATAAATAAACTATTAAATGATAGTTTTAGACAAAATATTTTGTCAAAAAAAATAATTATTTAAGAGTATATAACTCAAAAATAATTATTAACTAAAATTAATTATTATTTTTTTTATTATAAATTATTTATTTTATTTTATTATATATTTTATTATTATTTAAATCAACAAAATAATCTTTTGGTTTATCAACACATAATAAATAATCTGTAGTAACCCCTAAATAAGCAGCAACCTTTACAATAGTATCACTATTCATTAATGTAGTTTCAGTAACATAATTATTCATTGTTCTTCTTTCAATATTTAAATCATCAGCAATTACTTTTCTTTCTATACCATTTTTGATTAAAAGTTCAGATAGTCTTGTTTTCATAATTCACCAGTTCCTTTCAAAGATTAATTTATTTCTATTTTAACTATATTTTTTATTTTTTTTAAGAAAAAGGAAGAGATTTATTCTTTACAACCAATATAATCTTCCTTTAAGCATTTATCAAAAAGTTATAATCAATATTACAACTTATAGTATAATATTTTTCAAATATTATTTCAACTATAATTAAAAAATACTTCTTTCAAATTAAAAACAGGTGTTAGAATTAAAATAGTTATTTAAATAATCCAGTATGGCATATATAGCTTTAATTTATTTAGTATGTTTTTTACACATAGCTTTTGTTTAAAGCTTTTAATAAAAAAAGTGGACCAATTTATGTTATGATTAGTTTGCGACAAAATCTAAAACTAAAGAGGTCCACATGGATGATTATACATTAAATTTATTTAAATTAAAACAATTATAAATTTGCATAGAAAAAAATCCAATTGTTGCTTATAATCGTAACATTTCATTTAATATAGATTTATGTATTATTGAATTATTAAAAGAACCAACTATAACTTGTTCTAAAACTGCTAAGCTTACTAACAGTTCTGCTTCATATGTACAATCAGTTTTTTCATTTATATTTGATGCAGTATACAATATTTCAACAGCACTCCCAAAACAACATTTTTTTGTTGACATTTACATTTTTTTACAAAATCCATTTTTTAATAAACTTGTTTTCTACCTTGAACACCTAATTATTTAAAGGGCCTAAATTAATAAACCTCATAAAAGATAAATTATAACCCCACAATTTGGTTGACCAAATCCTTTACCCTACAAAAAATTATATTACTATTAAAATTACCATTTAAAACTGTTTACATCAAATAATTCAGCATTTAACACTTTAATATTTAAAAATAATTAGTATTCATCATGGCCTTTATAATCTGCATAAGAGCTGTCTAGCGCAACAAGTTCAGAAAAATTATCAATTTCTATAATGTCAGATTTATGGCATTTTCTTATTTCAATTTTATAATTTTTCTTAAATGCTTTTAAAGCTATATTATCCCAAAAATTTTCTTTACCAGCTCTAGAGTTATATAATTTAACTGCATCTTGTTTCAATTTCGTGCAATCACTTTCTGTCCAATATGAAATACCATAAGTTTGATAACAATTATCTCCACCCATTTGAAATTTACTAATATATTGCCCTTTTTTATAAAAACACCAATCATCAGTTTCATTTACTTTGGCACCTAAATAATTGGAAGAAAACTCATATTTTCTAATTAATTCCGGATTAGAAATAACTAAATCTGCTTCACATATATAGCAATTATCTAAATATTCTAAGACTTTCATTAATGATGAAATATTATTAGTGACATTATAATCAGGATTGTCAACAAATTTAATGAATGGATATTTTTCTAGCAACTCATCAAATTTCTCTTTTTTGTAACCCCTAACAATAATAATATTTGTTATACCTTTACCAACCAATGAATCCAATAACGTATCTATTATTCTAACACCATTTACTTTCACTAATGGTTTAGGCGTATCTAATGTAACAGGGGCCATTCTTGACCCAAAACCAGCAGCTAAAATAATTGCTTTTTTTACCTTATAAGGTTCTAACACTTTATAACCATTTTCAGTTAAACTTAATTTTCCATCAGAATCCATTTGTATGAAATTCGATTCCAAACAAAAATTCAATTCTTTATTTATAGTACCTAAAGATACTGCTAAATCATCTGATAAACTTCTTTGTGAATAACTTTTAACACCATTTTTTTCTAAATATGTTAAAAGTTCAAATTGATATCTACTCAATTCCATAGTATCATCTTTTACCTTTCTATTTATTTTTTTATTAATAAAATGATTTATTAAAGTGACCAGTACTTGAAATATGACATTAATCACTAAAATTGTAATTGAAACAACTGCTTGCATTTCATAATTTCCAGTCTTTTCAAACATTGTAATCAAAATAGATAATGGTTGATTTTTATAAGTACATAAAAATGCAACAGCTGAAATAGTTATCATACTATTTAAAAAGAAATATGAAAACATTTCTATCAAGGTTTTCAAAGAATTAGGCACCAAAACTTTAATAAAAATTTTGAATCTTGATAAACCTAATGTATTTCCTACTATCTCATAATCTTTATTCATCTTTGTGAAACTATTTCTAGCCATTAAATATGGCGACCCCATAAAATGAATAATATTAACCACAACTAAAATAGCCATTGTTCCATAAAATATACCATTTGTATCTTTAAATAAAAATATATACCCAACACCCAAAACTATTCCAGGTATTGCAATTGTAGCTATAGCACCTAAATGTAATATTTTACTTAATTTTCCATTAATTCTTGTAGAAAAATATGAAATAACAAAAACTACTATTGTTCCGAATAAACCTGTAAAAGTTGCCAAAATTATAGAGTTTTTTATATATGAACCAATTCCTAAACCTGTAGACATATTAAATATCTTTTTAATATTTTCTAAAGTAAATGAAATATTATTAGGGTAACCCTTCATAAATCCTAAAGAAATAAATGAAATTTCAGGAATGACCAAAAATAAAATTACAATAGCAATAAAACAAAACGAAATAATGTTGAATTTTCTTTTTTGTTTTATCATAGCATTTGTTGCCTCATTGTTATGGTCTTCTTTTAAAAACAAATCTAAAACAAATGAAACTATAGAAGGTATTAATAAGCATAGGCCAATTAAAGCTCCCCTACCATATTTAAATGATGAGTTTATTTGTTCGTATAAATACATTGGCAAAGTTTTAACTTTTCCAGCAAGTTCCATCGGAACTCCATAATCAGCAAAAATAAGAGTAAAGCAAGCAAAAAAAGAAGAAATTAATGCTTTTTTTAAATATGGTAGTGTAATTTTAATAAATGTGGAAAAAGTATTAATCCCCATAATAGCTGCAGCATCATATGATGTTTTATCTTCATATCTTAAAGCATCGTATAATACTAAAAATGTTGCAGGAAAACTTACAACTACAGACCCTAAAATCAATCCTAGAAAACCAATTCCTTCTATTTCTATACCGAATAAAGAATCAAAAAAGCCATTTGTTCCAAATAAAACCCTAAATCCTAATCCAATTGAAATGGTAGGTACAAGCATAGGGATAGACAATAATAAAACAAATACTTTTTTAAATTTTATGTTTGCTCTATTCAAAAAATATGCTGTAAATAAAGATAATATTGTAGAAATTAATGCGCTTATAAATGTATATAATAAGGAATTAGCTATAGCAGTATAAAAATTTCCATCTTTAAAAACATATTTTAAATCTTCAACATTTATATTAAAAAGTAATAATAATAACGGCAATAAACAAAATGAAAATATCCCTACCAAAAAAATAGTTCTAGTAATATTAACTGTATTAACTTTTTTCTTTGCAAAAGATATAACATCACTCATTTCTTATGCTCTCCTTAATAGATCTTACCTTTTCGTCTAATTGTTCAGTGATAAATGATTTTACAAAATCATTAGTAGGATTATTATATAAATTAGAAGGAGTATCTATTTGAACAATCTTATTATTGTTAATAACCATAATTCTATCGGATAAAGCAAAAGCTTCTTCTTGATCATGAGTTACATAAATCATAGTAATATTAAACTTCTTTTGGATTTCCTTCAGTTCTTTTCTTAAAGCTAATTTAATGTTAGCATCTAATGCTGACATTGGTTCATCGAATAATATAATATCCGGATTCAAAACTAAAGTTCTTGCAATGGCTACTCTTTGTTGTTGTCCTCCTGATAATTGCTTTGGTTTTTTAAAAACATGTTCTTTTAAACCAACAGTATCTATTATATCATTAACTTTTTGTTTGATCTCTTCTTTTGAAAATTTTCTAGTTTTTAATGCATATGCAATATTATC
>CAZQOM010000018.1:0-15251 GCA_964595145.1 uncultured Anaeroplasmataceae bacterium
AAGGTGATTTAGCTCGTGCTATGTTTTATATGGTTGTAAGATATGATGATGAAAAAGAATTAGATTTAGAATTAGTAGATAGTATTACTTCATCTTCTTCAAATAAAACAGGTCAACTTGGATTTTTATCAACTTTATTAGAATGGAATTTATTAGATCCAGTAAGCGAAAAAGAAAAAATAAGAAATGAAAAAGCATATCAAATTCAAGGGAACAGAAATCCATTTATAGATTATCCTCAGTGGATTAATTATTTATATCCCACTTTATAGGTTTTAGTTTATGTATATTGTTAAGAAAAATAAAAATGATAAATGGATAGTTATAGAAGAGGATAAGAAAAGAGCTAAGAAAACTTTTACATCAAAAATAGAAGCAATAGCTTATGCTAAAAAGATTTCTAGCGAAAGTAAAACGACATTTAAAGTAGTAGATGATAAAAAAACACATAAGGGACTATTCTTTTTATCAATGATTTTATTATTAATTATTATTTGTTGTGGTGTTTTATATTTAAATAAAAGAAATTCTAATTATTATACAATTTCTTTTGATGGTATAGATCAAACTATTAATGCTTATGAAATTCCTGAAACATTACCTATTTTGGAGGATAAGGATGGTTATAAATTTGTTGGTTGGTATTTAGATGAGGCGTGTATAAATCCTGCAATTAGTGGAACAAAACTAACTGAAGCTATAAAATTATATCCAAAATGGGAATTAAAACAGTCTAGTATTGTTGAAGAAGGAGAATTATCAATTCATTTTTTAGAACTTGGAAATCAGTTTGCAGGTGATTCAGTTTATATTAAAGCTGGCGATATAGATATATTAATAGATGCAGGCTCAAGAAAGAATAGTTCTACGACTATTCATAATTATATAAAAAATTTTTGTACTGATTCTAAATTAGAATATGTAATCGCAACACATGCACATGAAGATCATATTTCAGGATTTGTTGGAAATGGTAATAACGGAATATTTGATTTATATGAATGTGAAACCATTATTGATTATAGTTTGAAAAATACAAATAGTAAAATATCTTCAAGTTATGAAGAAAAAAGAGATAATGAGGTTTCTTTAGGTGCTAATCATTATACTGCTAGAGAATGTATTGAAGAAGTTAATGGGGCTAAGAAAAAGTATCAACTTACAGATGATATTTATTTTGAAATTTTAAATCAAGAATATTATTATAAAAAAACTAGTGATGAAAATGATTATTCAGTATGTTTAATGTTAACATATGGGGAAAATAATTTCTTGTTTACAGGAGATTTAGAAGAAAAAGGTGAAAAATCTTTAGTTAATAATAATGATTTACCTCGTTGTAAATTATTTAAAGGTGGACATCATGGTTCTAAAACATCTTCTAATGAAGTTTTATTAGAAAAAATTAAACCTGAGGTTGTTTGTGTTTGTTGTTGTGCAGGATCTAATGAATATACAAATAACATTGATAATATGTTTCCAACTCAAGATTTTATAGATCGTATTGCAAAATATACTGATAAAATATATGTAACAACTCTTGCAAAATATGAAGTAGGATTGGCTAAAGAAACTGATAAAGAAGAAACATTAATTTGTACTGGATATGAATCGATGAATGGCAATATTGTTGTTAGTTTAAATAAAGATAATGAAGTTATTGTTAATTGCTCGAATAATAATACAATATTAAAAGATACAAATTGGTTTAATTCGATAGTAACATTAAATGGTATAACAAGAAAGATGCGTATTTGGAATAATTAATAAGACTTTTATTTTAAAACAAAGAATTTTCTATTTATTAAATTCTTTGTTTTTTTTATGATTTAAATAGTAAGCATATTTTAATTAATTTTTAAAGATCAATTTTTGGACCTTAAAATCGTTTTATATTTTATTAGTAATTTCTAATTTTTTGATAATCCTATTTATACTATCTTTAATTAATTATATTTTTATAATATTTTAGTGATTTTTATTTTTTTGCGTGATATAATAAAAGTAGAGATATTAGAAAGGACGATTTATTATGAATACAATAAAGGAATATATTGAAAAATATGACACAATAATAATTAATGGCCATATTAGACCGGATGGTGATTGTATTGGTAGTCAGTTTGGATTATATCATTTAATTAAAGATAATTATCCAAATAAAAATGTTTATATTTCAGGTCAAACAAGTGATTTTGTAAGTTTTTTAGGTGAACCTTTTCTTATTGATGAGAAATTATATGAAGGAGCTTTAGCTATTTGTGTAGATTGTGCTACATTTGATAGATTATCAGATCAAAGAGTAACATTAGCTAAAGAATTTATTAAAATTGATCATCATATACCTGTTGAGGATTATGGAGTATACCAATATGTTGATATTACAGCTCCTGCTTGTTGTCAAATTATTACTGAATTATATTTACAATATCAAAACGAATGGGAATTATCTAAAGAAGCTGCTTTAGCATTATATGTTGGTCTTTCTACTGATACTGGTAGATTTAAATTTGATTCAGTAAATTCAAGAACATTTATTGCTGCTGCTACATTAGTAGATACTGGAATTGATTTAGGGTATGTTGATAATCAATTATCTGTTGAAAGTCTTTCAACATTAAAATTAAAGGGTTATATTTTATCTAATTTTAAAATGACTGAAAATGGTTTTGTTTATGCTACATTAAAGGCTAGTGATGTAGCTAAATTTGGAGTAAGTTATGAAGATGCTGCTGCACAGGTATCAACTATATCGACAATTGAAGGATATCCTGTATGGGCTTTATTCTTAGAATATAGTAAAGATGAAATAAGAGTTAGATTACGTTCACGTGGTCCAGTTATTAATTTACTTGCAGAACAATACCGTGGTGGAGGTCATGCTAAAGCATCAGGAGCGACGCTTATTAGTTGGGATGAATTAGATGGCTTTGTTGAAAAAGCAGATGAATTAGTAAAAAAATATAAATTAAATAGTTAGAGGTTTTAATTGTGTATAAATATATTGGAGTTAATGATCATCAAATAGATTTATTTGAAGGACAATATAAAGTTCAAAATGGGATGAGTTATAATTCGTATTTAATTATGGATGAATATAATGCTATAATGGATACAGTTGATATTAATTTTGCTGATATATGGTTAAATAATATAAAAGATAATTTAAATAATAGAAAACTAGATTATTTAGTTATACTTCATATGGAACCTGACCATTCAGCTAGCATAGAGAAATTAGTTAGTGAATATCCTGATGTTAATATTGTTGGTAACGTAAAAACTTTTAATATGATCAAACAATTTTTTCCTAATCTAATAATTAAGAATCAAACTATTGTAAAGGATAATGATACTTTAGAATTAGGAAAACATATTTTGAAATTCATTTTTGCTCCAATGATTCATTGGCCTGAAGTAATGATGGCTTATGATATATATACTAAATCTTTGTTTTCTGCAGATGCGTTTGGTAAATTTGGTGCGTTAGATAAAGAAGAAGAATGGATTGATGAAGCAAGAAGATATTATATAGGGATTGTTGGTAAATATGGAATACCTGTTCAAAATCTTTTAAAAAAAGCATCAACTCTAGAAATTAAAGAAATATTACCACTTCATGGTCCGATTTTAAATTCTAATTTAGAATATTATATTGATTTATATAATAAGTGGTCTAGTTATGAAGCAGAAGAAAATGGCGTATGTATAGTATATGCTTCAATATATGGTAATACTAAAAAAGGTGTTTTACATTTATTATCTAAATTAGATTTAAAATATGAATTATTTGATTTAGCTAGATGTGATATGGCAGAAGCTATCAGCAAAGCTTTTAAATATTCTAAACTTATAATTGCTACACCTACATATAATAATGGTGTATTTCCACCAGTAGAAGCATTTTTGCATGGTCTTGTTGAAAGAGATTATCAAAATAGATATATAGGTATAATAGAAAATGGAAGTTGGGCACCTGCTGCTAAAAGGTATATTATAAATTATTTTTCAAATTCTAAAAATATTTACTTTTTGGAAAATAATGTAACAATTAAATCATCATTAAATGAAGAATCAATTAATCAAATTGATTTATTAAAAGAAGAATTAAAAAAAATAGGCACTACATTGTAGTGCCATTGTTTTTTTCAAGTTGTTTATTAAATACAGCATTATAGATATCATAATCATTATTTTTATAAATGCCATATTCTAAAGCTATTTCATAATAAATAGATTCAATAGGTGTAAAATCTACATCTAATTTTTCGATTAAAGGATTAATTATATCATCAAAAATTGGAAAGAATGTGTCAGGTATATCTTCTTTATTATCAATATATTTATTAATTTGATCTTCGAAATTATCTAATGATGAAATATCTATATCACTATTTAATAATTCTGATTGAAATTCATTAACATATAATAATAAATTAATAGTTTTTGCATATTTTTCCATTTCAGTATAATCATTATTATATTTATATTCTAATAATGTTTTAATTGTATAGAAATTATCATATATATAATCAAAACCAACAGAAAACATTATTTCTTCATCGGATGATATATTATCTTCCTTTATTTTTTTCTCATATAAGAAGTCTACAACTGCTATTACAGATGTGAATCTTGATATTGTTTTACTTTTTGATTTAACAAGTTTGAATATGAAATCAGAATTTTCATATTTCCAATTTGCGTAATCTGTATAAATATCCATATATTCTCCTAGTTACGATTACGATTATGAGGGAATAGAAGAATATCACGAATTGTTGTTTTACCTGTTAATAACATAACAGTTCTATCAATACCAATACCAATACCACCAGTTGGAGGCATACCATATTCTAACGCTTCAACGAAATCAACATCAATTTCACAAGCCTCATCATTACCAAGATTTCTTTCTTCTAATTGACGTTTAAAACGTTCCATTTGGTCTATAGGATCATTTAATTCACTAAAGGCATTACCATATTCTGTACCACCGATAAATACTTCAAAACGGTCAGTAAATCTTGGATCATCTGGATTTTTCTTAGCAAGTGGTGAAATTTCAACTGGATGTCCATAAAGGATTGTAGGTTCAACTAATTTTTCTTCACCATATTTTTCAAAGAAAGCATTAATTATATGTCCAATTCCTGTAAAGTGAGCAGGAACTTCAATGTTATGCTTTTTCGCAATTTCTTTAGCTTCATCAAAAGTCATTTGTTGCCAGAAATCAACACCACATTCTCTTTTAATTAAATCAACCATATGAATTCTTTCGAAATGAGATAAATCATATGTATGACCATCAAATTCAACAATGTTAGTGCCTAAAACTTCCATAGATACTTCTTTAAAGAAGTTTTCGGCTAAATCCATCATACCTTCCATATCTGAATATGCTAAATAAGCTTCAACAGTAGTAAATTCAGGATTATGTCTTGAATCTACTCCCTCATTTCTAAATAATCTACCGATCTCATAAACAGCTTCCATACCACCTACTATTAATCTTTTAAGTGGTAATTCAGTTGCGATACGAAGATAAAAAGGCATATCTAATGCATTATGATGAGTTATGAAAGGTCTTGCTGATGCTCCACCTAAAATAGGTTGAAGAACAGGTGTTTCAACTTCAACAAAGCCTAAATTATCGAAGAAGTGTTGAATTGCACGAATTATTCTTGGACGCATAAACGCAACTCTTCTAGATTCTTCATTAACAATTAAATCGACATATCTTCTACGACGAGCTTCTTCAACGTCTTGTAGGCCATGGAATTTTTCTGGTAGTGGTCTAATTGCTTTAGATAAATGAGTGAACTTAGTACAACGGATAGTTAACTGTCCGGTATTAGTTCTCATAATGCTACCTTCAATTCCTAATATATCACCTATATCTGATTTTATAAATACATCATATACATCTTCGCCAAGAATTTCTTTAGACATATAAACTTGTGTAGTACCAAATTTGTCTAAAATATTAATAAAGCCGATTTTTCCTTGACGTCTTTTAGCCATCATACGACCAGCTATTTTTACTATATGTTCAGTTTCTTCTAATTGTTCTTTAGTATAACAATCAAAATCATCAATTATAGTTTTAGCATTTGCAGTTCTATCAAAGCGTTCACCAAATGGTTTAACACCTTTTTCTTCTAGATATTTAATCTTTTCTATTCTGATTCTTTCTTGTTCTGGTCTTTTTTCCATAAAAAAATACACTCCTTTTTCTTGCAATTAATTATAGCATAATGAACTATAAAAAACAATAAACAGTTAATAACATTTCTTATTTGCTTCTTTATTTTATTCTTTAATTATGGTAAGATTATATTGTTAATTATATATAATATAAATATTAATTTATTTTTTTGTTAAATAATAGAATAAATATGAAATAGATGGGAAGGTAATAGTATGAGTGGACTATTTATAACTTTTGAGGGTGGAGAATGTAGTGGTAAAACTACAATCATTAATGAACTTTGTAAAAAATTAAAAGAAAAACATATTTCGTATATATCAACAAGAGAACCTGGGGGAATAGATATTGCAGAACAAATTAGAAATATTATTTTAGATGTTAATAATACAAAAATGACTGAAGAAACAGAAGCATTATTATATGCAGCTTCTCGTATGCAACATTTAAAAGAAAGAGTCGTTCCTGCAATAAAACGTGGAGATATAGTAATATGTGATAGATTTTTAGATTCATCTTTAGCATATCAAGGTTACGCAAGAGGACTTGGAATGGAATCGATTTTGAAAATAAACCATTTTGCTTTAGATTATTTACCTAATTTGACTTTATTTATTGATGTAAAACCAGAAGTAGCTTTAAAAAGATTAGAAAAAAGACAAAATAAAACTGATAGATTAGATTTAGAAGATATTTCTTTTCATCAAAAGGTATATGAAGGCTATGATATGGTTTGTAATATGTATCCAAATAGAATAAGAAGAATTGATGGGAATAGACCACTTGATATTATATGCGATGAATGTATAACTATCATTTTAGATTTCATTAATCAGAGGTGATTATTTGTGATTAAACAACAACATATCTTTGATGTATTAAAGAAAAATAAAATAAAGGATAGATTATCTCATGCATATTTATTTTATGGTGATGAGGGTACAGGAAAAAAAGAAATGGCATACAAATTAGCTTGTTTATTTTATTGTCCAAGTGGTGGATGCTTAGAATGTGAAACTTGTAAATCAATCCTAGAAGGTAAACATTTAAATGTAAATTATATAGGTATTTTAGATACAAAAAAATTGATTTCTAAAGAACAAATAACTTCGCTTCAAGATGAATTTTCTAAAACATCTTTAGTTGAAGGGCCGAGAATTTATATTGTTGATGGTATTGATACTGCCTCTTCATCTGCTCAAAACAGTTTACTTAAATTCATTGAAGAACCTATTAATAATGCTCCTACAATCGGTATTTTTATTGCAAAAGATTTAGCAAATGTTGTATCAACAATTGTTTCTAGGTGTAGCTTAATATATTTTCCTACAATAGATATTGAAATATTAATCAGCGAATTAAAAGAAGAAGGTATTTGTGAAATTGATGCTTGTCTATCAAGTATTTTAACGAATAATAAAGATAAAGCTAAAGAAATAGTTGTCAGTGATGAATATTTAAAAATGAAAAACTTTTTCAATTCGTTTTTAAATATTAAAAATAAAAAAGAAGCTATTTTATTATATATTAATGAGTCTGCCTTATTAACTACAGATAATATGAAAATGTTTTTTAAATGGGTGCTTGCGTTTTATGAAGACTGTTTTAAAAAGGATAAAGATGATTTGATTTTAAATGCTTTATATGATAAAATAAATACGTATAGACAAAGAGAATATAAGGTTTTAAAAAGCCAATTTGAATTAATTTTAGAATTATATTCAAAGCTTGATTATAATATATCAGCTAAAAATATTTTTCATGAATTAATTTCTAAGTTATTTTAGGAAGTGATATATTGAAAGCAATAAGAGTAAAATTTAAACCGGTTGGTAAAAGATATTTTTTTGGTACTGGAAATTATGATCTTAAAAATGGTGATGCGGTAATAGTTAGCACTATAAGAGGAATAGAATTAGGACATTGTTGTGGTGATGTTTTTGATTTAGAAGAAAAAGATTTAACTTCTGAATTAAAAGATATTGTTCGTGTAGCAACAAAAGAGGATATTAAAGCTTACGAAGATAATAAATCCGAACAAGATGGAATTATTTCTAAAACTAAAGCTATTGTTAAAGAATTAAATTTACAATTAAAAGTATTAGAAGCAGAATATACCTTAGATAGAACTAAATTAATTATTTATTTTGAAGCAGAAAATAGAATTGATTTCCGTGAACTGGTTAAAAGACTTGCAGAAATATATCATACTAGAATTGAATTAAGGCAGGTAGGCTCAAGAGATGGAGCTAAGGTTTTTGGCGGAATTGGTCCTTGTGGATTGATTGTATGTTGTAGAACTTTTATAACAGAATTTGATAATGTATCTGTAAAAATGGCTAAAAATCAAAATTTATCACTTAATCCGGTTAAGATAAGCGGTAATTGTGGTAAGTTATTATGTTGTATTAATTATGAAAATGATTTATATAAGGAATTGAAAAAATACGCTCCTGATATAGGAGATATAGTTAAAACTATAGAAGGACCTGCAAAGGTATTATCTTGTGATGTGCTTAATAAAAATTGTAAGGTTAAATATATTGATGAAGAAAATAAATTTGGTTATTTAAAATTAGATGAAATAGAATTTGTTCGTTCAATGGATAAGCACAAGGGTGATGATGATGCCGATAGTGAAGAATGATTTATTAGGTATTCCTAGATTAAGTATTTATCAGGATACTGAAGCTTTTAATTTTTCAATTGACTCAATCCTTTTAGCTGATTTTGTAACTATTACAGCTAGAACTAAGAACATATGTGATTTATGTAGTGGAAATGCACCAATTCCTTTATATTTAACATTAAGAACGAAAGCTAATATAGTTGGTGTAGAGGTTCAACAAAATTCATATGATTTAGCAATTAAATCAATTGAAGAAAATAAACTTTCAAATCAAATAAATATTGTATTAGATAATTTAGTTGGTATTTCAAATAAAATAGGAAAAAATTGTTTTGAAGTAGTAACTTGTAATCCTCCTTTTTTTAAATTAGGTGATAATAATTTAAATCCTAATGATAAAAAGGCGATTGCTAGACATGAAATTCTTGCAAATCTAGATGATATTGTTAAAGAAGCTAGTATATTATTAAATACTAAAGGTAGATTTGCGATGGTACATAGACCTGATAGATTAGCAGAAATATTAGATACTTTTAAAAAGTATCATATTGAACCAAAAAGAATAAGATTTGTTTATCCGAAACTTAATGGTAGTTGTAATCATATTTTAATTGAAGGAATTAAGGATGCTTCAAGTGGCGGACTTGTAGTTTTACCACCATTAATTGTTTATAATGAAAATAATCAGTGGACAAATGAGGTACTTAAGATATATAATTATGATAAGGAGTGATTTTTATGTTTTTAAGTTTATTAAACAAAAAGGAAATGCTTAAATTTTTAGATTTAGCTATTTACATGGTTGATATTGATGGAGAACCTACTCAATATGAAAAACGTATCTTAAATAAGATGATAGCTGAATTAGATGAGGTAAAGGATGAATATTCATTTAGATTAACTGACTCAGTAGAAAATACAGTTGATTTTTTTACTAACGCAAATAAAGTAGTAAAAAATGTTGTATATCTAAATCTAGTTATTATTTCAATGGAAGATGATCTTTATAATACATCTGAATTATTATTCCTAGAAAAAATTCAAAAGAAATTTGATATTTCTGCTGAAAAACGTCGTGAATTAATTTCAATCGTTTATGCAGAACGTGATTTAAGAGAAAAAGCTAATAGAGTTATCAAAAACTAATGAAAATTAGAAGTTATGATGCTGATAAGGCTATACTTTATTTGGTTGGAACACCAATAGGTAACTTAAAGGATATGACTTTTAGAGCTATAGAAGTATTAAAAAATGTTGATAAAATATATGCTGAGGATACTAGAACCTCTGGTGTTTTATTATCGCATTATGATATTTCTACTAAACTTGAAAGTTATCATGAATTTAATCAAGACTTAAAATCAAATCAAATTTTAGATGAATTAAAAAGTGGTATGAAACTTGCAATCATTTCTGATGCTGGATTACCTGTTATATCTGATCCGGGTTATAAATTAGTTACTCTTGCAATAGATAATAATATAGCTGTATCTACTATTCCTGGAGCTTCTGCTGGTATATCAGCATTAATAGCTTCAGGTCTTGTTCCTATGCCTTATACCTTTTATGGTTTTTTAGATTCAAAAAAACAAAAAAGAATAAAACAATTAGAGGAATTAAAATATTTGCCTTTTACTATGATTTTTTATGAGGCTCCTCATAGAATTACTGACACCTTAAATGATATGTTAAATGTATTTGGTGATAGAAAAATAGTTTTAGCTAGAGAATTAACTAAAACGTTTGAGGAATATGCTAGAGGTAGTATTAGTCAAATATTAAATGAAGTCACTTTAAAAGGTGAAATGGTTTTATTGGTTGAAGGATATAAGGAAAAAGAAATTATTTTAGATCCCTTTAAAAAGATTGAAGAATTAATATCACTAGGTTATAAGCCAAATGATGCTATTAAAGAAGTAGCTAAATTGACTTCTATTAATAGAAGTGATTTATATAAAAAATATTTAGAATATAAAAATAAATAGGGGGTTATCCTTATGAATTATAATGAAGTTTATCCATTATTAAAAGATAGATTTAATGTTTTTCATCATGCATCTTATGATAAAGTTATGCAGATGTTTCATAAATTTAAAACAGGTATTGTTTTTATAGGTGGTCCTTGGTGTAAAAATTGTCAAGCAACTGTTTCAATTATTAATAAAACAGCAAAAAAACATAAAATAAAAACTATACTTCATTATGATCCTCATTTTGTAGATATTTTCAAAGATGAGGTTGATATAAGAGATTGTGGTACTTTAGAAATTAAATTAGATTATTATTATCTAATTGAAAAATTAGAATATAAAAGTGATATATATGTTACAGATACACTTATTCCACGTTTAAAAGTTCCTGCAGTGATTGGAATTAAAAATGGCATATGTGTTGGTGTTATTGATGAAGAATACATTTTAGATGATCTAGGTCTTCATAAAGAAAATGAAACGATAGATCATAAAGAAGACTACATCAATCAACTTGATGAATTATTTGAAAAAACAATTCAAAAGGAGCACAAACATCATTTTTTTAAATAAGTAATAAACCTTATGAGTAATTAAATAACTTATAAGGTTTTTTCATATAATTGGATTTCTTGAATAATTACATTTATTATGTTAAAATTAAAATAGGTGGTGAGAATGTGGTTATAAGTGTTGCTAATGTAAATATAGATGTTTGTTTTATTTATGAATCTAGTTTTATTAATTTGAATCTTTATAAGTCAACTAACCAAGGAGATTTTTTTATAAAGAGCTTTGAATCTGATTTTCCTATTATAAATGGAAAAGAAATATATAAAACAGAATATTATGATATATACGAAATAAATAATAAGAAGGTCCAAGTTCAAAAATATAATAATGAAGTTGTAGGCTATATTGTATATGATAGAAATAATATAAATTTATATTTAAAACGTAGTGGATTTGACACTGAATATTTATTAAGTCAATATGCACTATTATATATACTTAATTTACAAAAGGATACTTTATTTATTCACTCATCTTCAATAGTTTATAATAATAAAGGGCTATTATTTAGCGCTAAAAGTGGTACAGGAAAAAGTACACATGCTAGATTATGGCGTAAATATACTGATGCAGTTTCATTAAATGATGATAAAAATATTATAGTCTTAGAAAATAATAAATTAATTCTTTATTCTAACCCTTGGGGTGGTAAACACCAAATCAGTAATAATATTATTGCTGAATTATCAAGCATTATTTTTTTATATCAATCAAAGGATAATATTATAAAAAAATTAAAGCCTATAGAGGCAATTAAATTATTATTAGGACAAATAGAGGCTCCTAAAAAAGATAATTTAGATAGTTGGAATAAAATGGTTGATAAAATATTAGAACTTCCTATTTATTATTATGGTTGTAATATGGAAGAAGATGCAGTAAATGTGTTAAAAGAAAGGCTTGGTAAAGATATATGTCTATAAATGAAAATTATATTTTAAAAAAACTTGGAAGTGAATATATGATTATTCCTCTTGTTGATGGCGGTGTGAGTTTTAATAAATTATTTAATGTCACTGAAACAGGGGCATTAATTTTTAATGCATTAAAAGAAGGTAAGAATAATTTAGAAATTGTAGAAGATATACTAAAAATATATGATATTGACGAACAAACATGCTTAAATGATGTTAATGAATTTATAGAAGAATTAAGAATGCGTGGCATATATAATGATTAAGGTGGAAAAGTTTTATCCTTTAATGCTAGAAGCTTTCAATGAAGAAAAAACATTTACTTTTCCAATTAATGGAACAAGCATGCAACCATTGCTTCATACAAACGATTTAGTTACTTTAGAAAAGATTACTTCAATAAAAAAAGGAGATATTATTTTTTATTTACGTGATAATGGTCAATTTGTTTTACATAGAGTTAGAAAGATAACAAAAGATAGTTTGATATTTGTAGGTGATCATCAAATTAAATTAGAAAAAAATATTAGATTTAATCAGTGCATTGGTAAGGTTATTTCTTATGAAAAAGTAGGAAAGGGTAAAAAAAATAATCTAAATTCTTTTAGATATAATTTATATAAATATTTGGTTAGAATAAAATTATTTAGATTTATTTGTGGTAAATTGCTATGAAAATAAATAAGAAATATAGTTTGATATTATCTTTTGTAGATTTTTTATATTCATGTTTTTTATTAACTATACCACTTTTATCAAGTAAATTAGTTGATACTGCAATAGAGGTTTCAAGTACTGGTGACAATTATAAAACACTTTATTTTTATATCGTTGTAGTTGGGATTGCAATAATTTTTGACATATTATTATATTTATTAGAAGGTATATTATATTTTAAATTTTCAGTTAAAATAGAAAAAGAAATAAAAGAAAAATTATTTCAACAAATATTTAAAAATGATTATAATGATATAATTAAATATCATACAGCTTATATAGAACAATTATTTACTACAGATATTAGTAATCTCATAAGAGAGGAATTAGAAACAATTCCTGATTTTGTAAGACAATTAACAAGACTTATACTTGCGATAATAATAGTTATTACCATTGATTTATGGTTTTTATTATTAATATTAGCATGTGGTCTATTAGGATTTATATTTGCCAAAATATATTCTAAATTAATAAGACCTATTCATCATGAGGTATTAGAAAATTCAAGTAAAACGAATGGATATATATTAGAATCTATTTCACAAATTAAATTAATTAAGGTTTATGATTCTTCTTTATATTCAAATAATTATTTTAATGAATTAAATGAAAATGAATTAATATCAAAAAGAAAAAGAAATAGAATTATATTTATGGCTAATGGTGGACTTTTTGCGTTTAGTAATATAGTTTATTTATTTGCTTTAGGATATGGGGCTTATGGAATCGGAATAAATATCTTAACGTATGGTAGTATGATTGCGTTAATTCAATTATTGAATAATATTCAAACACCGCTTATTTCATTTTCATCTTTATGGAATCAGTATAATTTAGCAAAAACATCAAAAAAAAGACTTGAAGAAGTATATAACTTAGAAGAAGAAAATATAAATGATAATATTAATGATTTTGATTCGATTATTTTTGATGATGTTACTTTTTCATATTTTGATGAACCAATTATAAAAAATATGAGTTTTGAAATCAAAAAAAATGAAACCATTTTATTACAAGGGCCATCAGGTATTGGTAAAACAACAATTTTCATGTTGATGATGGGATTTTTAAAACCACAGAGTGGCAATATTTATATTAAATATAATAATAAAAAATATAATATTAATAGAAATTTGTTTAGTTATGTACCACAAGAAAATATTTTATTTAGTGGAACAATATTAGATAATATTTATATATTGACTGGGAAAAATGAAAAAGAAGCTATAGAAGCATTAAAACTAGCAAATGTTTATGATGAATTAAAAGAATTACCAGAAGGATTAAATACTGTTTTAAAAGAAAGAGGAAGCGGACTTTCTTTAGGCCAAATTCAAAGAATATGGATTTCTATTGCGATATTATCTGATAGGCCCATCTTATTATTAGATGAATTTTCAAGTGCTTTAGATGTGGAAAATGAAAAAATAATTATGGAAAGATTATCTGAACTTAATAAAACTATTATCTTTATTTCTCATAGAAGTAGAGATATGAAGAATCAAAGAACTATTTCGCTTATGGAGGAAAAAAATGTATCCGATAATTGAAATGCTTAAAGCTTACTTTCATAATGAACATTTAGAAGTGGATGAAAATAATGAGGCAGATTTAATAAAATGTGCTAAAGAACAGGCTTTAGCTCAATATTTATATTTAGTATATCAAAAAAAAGAATATAAATCATTTTATATATCTTCTGTTATCAAACAAGAGGCATTTCTTAATTTACAAAGTGAGTTAACTAATCTATTTAATGATAATAAAATTGCTCATTTTTATTTAAAAGGTAGTGTTCTTTGTAAAATATATCCAGATGTTTCTTTGAGAACTAGAGGAGATATAGATGTTGTAGTTAAAACAAATGATTTTATTAAGGCAGAAACTTTATTATTAAATAATGGTTTTGTTAAAATAGAACAAGAATCACTTCATCATATAGAATTTATAAAAAACAATCTTATGGTTGAATTACATTTTCAGTTATTTGATGATTTTAGTAGTAATGATTTTTTTAAAAATCCTTTCAATTTAGTTATACATAAAGATAATTATTTATATACACTTTCTAATGAGAATTTTTTTATTCATAGCTTACACCATTTCTCTATGCATTTGAGAAGTGGCGCTGGATTAAGATATATTTTAGACTTTTATTATATGCTTAAGAATTTTAAATTAGATATGACACTTCTTCATAAATTAATAAAAGATTTAAAATATAGTAGATTATATAG
>CAZQOM010000019.1:0-9295 GCA_964595145.1 uncultured Anaeroplasmataceae bacterium
TAGTGGAGTTCAAAAAAGAATATTGAAGTATGGCAAAGATCTATTTGATTATGAAAGAAATTATATGAATTTATATAATGATTTTAATAAAAATAAAAAGGATTAATCTACTGGCAATAGAATAATCCTTATGTGACCATGTGTAAAACATGTCGGCAAAAATATTTTACCATGGTCTACCTAAATTATCAATAGTCAATTTTTATAAGGAAGGTGATTTACGATGACTATGGTAAAGAAGGTTTCAAGGCAAACATTTGAAACCAGAAAGAAAATTAATAAGGTAAATAAAACAAATGAAGATATTAAACTTAATATTGATTATGAATCTATTGATGTAAGAGATGTTTATGGCTTTTATTTAACTAATAAAACAACAAAAAATAATATTAGGAAACTTCCGGATATCGGTTCATTTGTAAATAGATTCCCTGATTTCTTTACTTTAGAGCACGAAACAGGATTGTATAATAAAACACCTAACACGTGTGTTTGTTGGTTTAGAGATGATAGTTATTTTGATACCATTGATGGATTATATAATGCAATAATTTATAAAGACATTGAATTATTGAAATATTATAAGCAAAGATATTAAAAGGTGAAAATGTTCGCATCTACTGATTATTCAGTATATGGAGATTTTGACGAAGAAACTATTCTTCATAATATTAAGAAATCAATAGTTGTATATTTATGGTTAACGTTTGAATGTAATGCTATAGTATTTCCGTTAATGACCTATGGTGATGAAAGTACATTAACATGGTGTTTTGAACATATTATTGAAAATTCTAATGTTATTGTAAGTTTAAAAGGTGTTTCTAGGGGTGAAAATGAAGAGTTATTTAAGAAAGCCCTTCAAGTATTAGTTGATACTAGAAAACCAAAGACACTAATAGTTTATTCAGTTAGTTCAGATGAAAAAAGTTATTCGATGTTAGATTGTGCTGCTGCTAAAGGTGTAAATATTGTTCTAGTTCCTAATACATTAAGAGCTAGAAATCTAAGAGGTTCAGCATAATGGGAAGAAAAGTTAATGGCGGACTAACTAGCGGTGTAAAGGGACAAACATCGTTAGAAAATTATGATTTATTAAATGTTCTAAATTCTCAAGCGGCAGCAGGCGATATTTCATATATGAGAAAAAATGAACAATTTAATAAAAATATTTCCAAACGAATCGATGTAGATCCGAATGGTGTGTTTGATGTGATAGCACATGGTGACCCAAAAAACATTCAAATCAATGTTAATGGTAGAAAGCATGAAGTGTCATGGAGAGTATTAGCAAATTCTATAAAAAAGAATCCGGAACTTAAGGGTAAAACAATTAGGTTATTGTCTTGTTACACTGGTGCAACAGATAATAGTTTTGCTCAAAATTTAGCTAATAAATTAAATGTTCCAGTGATTGCTCCTACAAAATATTTATGGGCAAATCCCAATGGTACACATTATGTTGCAGGCGGGAGAATTAATCCAAAAGGTAAATTAGAACCTATTGTTAGCGATTTAGGAGAATTTAAAACATTCTATCCAAAAAGGAGGAAAAAATAATGAAGTGTCCAAAGTGTAATTCAAATATAAATGTTACAATCGAAGGTAGCAATAATATTGTTAGATGTGAGAATTGTGATTATGAAGTTGTTACAACATACATTCCACAAATTAAATTTGATGAAACTATATATAGATTGACAATTTTGAATAATGAAGGTACAGTTACTCAAGTTAAAGCCGTATCGAAATCATTAGGTTATAATTTTGTAGATAGTAAGAAAATTCTTATTCAAGGCAATTATGCCTATGAGGCATTAGCTTCTGATATTATAGATAAAAAGAAATTATTAGATGAAGCAGATGTCTTATATAAAATTGAACCTGAGTTTAAATATTAAAGAAATTATTACATAGTAATAACAAGGCGGTTTAGATTAAATTGTGATAAATCGCCTATCAATAGTTTGGGAAAATGTCTTAAAAAAAACTAAACATTAACGGGAAATTTAATTAAGCATATACTTTATCAGTATGTGCTTTTTTAAGTTGTGCTTTGAATGAGGATAACCTCCAAGGATGACTCATTGATGGAATATATTTACCCTCATTTTTTTCTTTTACTACAGGAGTAGTATCTAATTCTTTAGATATTGCTTGATTTCTGTTTAATTCTATAAGTTCGTATATATTATCGTCAATTGTAACTAATAAATCGCCATTAAAAGCTTTTATTACTAAACATTCTGTTTTAGGTCTAAAACATTTCATTTGTCCTTTAAGATATGGTTGGTAATATTTATTGTAATATTTAATTGAATTTCCATTATCAATTTTTCTCGGTGTTAATATTGCTAAAGTATAATTGATTTTGTTATTATCTGGAGAAGGTTCAAATACTGATTCAAATCGTTTATAATCAATTGCGAATCTTTGATTGAAATAAGGCACAAAAACCTCTAAAAGATACTTATTTGCATTATCAATTGTTGTTATATTATTTAATCTTAATTCTTGTACTAATCTACCCTGAAAGGTTCCGTTTGTACGCTCTATTAAACCTTTAGCTTGAGATATAGAACTTGTTTCTAAAGCGACTCCTAATTGTTTACAAGCATATCCATATTGCGTTAAAACATCTTTATCACTTGTCCTTTTATCCTCATTTAAAGATACATAATTGAACACTGTGCGATTATCAGTAAAAAACTTATATGGAATACCATAATTGGTTAAAATTTGATTAAACACGTTATAATAGCCATTTAAAGTCTCCTGTTTATCGAAATAAGCCCCCACAATAGTAGAAGTAGCTTTATCTACTGCTAAATGTAAACAAGTTTTATAACCTCCAAACCATGTATGAATAGAGCCGTCTTGTTCGATTATTTCGCCAAAGTATTTTGGCTTCTCACCTCTTGGGTGAGAGTTTTCTAAAGCTATTTCATGACTTATTATATTTTCAATATCAATTTTTTCCATTGACAGATCGATTTTTTTTCTAATAATAATTTTTTTCGTGCATAATCTCTTTTTGTTTTTCTTCTAGCCTTAGGAGATAATATACCAGCATTAGTTAAAGTTTTATAGATAAGTTTATATGATACTTTTATATTTTCATCCTTTTCAAGGAATTCTTTAAAATGATTAAAATTAAAATCATAGTATTTTGTGTTATAAAGTAGTATAATATTATCGGAGATTGTCTTATCTATGGTATTGACAGGTTTCTTTGAACGGTTGCCATGTATAAATCCGGATTTGCCTTTCTCCTTATATTTGATAATGAGACGATCTATTTGTCTAACTGATAAATTGAGCTTGAGTGAGGCTCTTTTTTTATTGCCTTTGTGATCTACTAATTCTTTAATCACATTATATTTTTCTAATTCATTCATTCTTAATTTTACCTCTTTCATTTACATCACCAAGATAATATTCTATCATATTAAGACATTTTCCTGGAATAACTATTAAGACATTATCACAGAATAATCATATTTATTATAAAAAAATAAAAAAAATGCTTGCAATTACATTTTAAATCAAGTAAAATAATAAGGAACCAAAAAAATAGGGCCATAGCCAAGCGGTAAGGCAAGGGACTTTGACTCCCTCACGCACAAGTTCGAATCTTGTTGGCCCTGCCATTATGTAAAATTATTGTAGAGTTTAGGCTCTACTTTTTTTATTAAAAATAATTGAAATAATATTTGGTATATGCTATAATCCTATAAAATTTTATTTAAAGGGAAAAGGGTTAAGTGTTTATGGAAGAAAAATATCGTGAATTAATAAGATTAATTCATAAAGGTGATGAAGAAGCATTAATGGAATTTTATGATGCTACATGTCATAAATTTTTATATAAAATGAAAAATAGTCTTCTTGATGAAACTATATTAGAAGAAGCATTTCCAGTTTTATATTTTACTATTCAATTAAAGTCAAAGAAAATTGCTAAATGTGATGATGTAGTATTAAAGTGTTATGAAATTATTGAATCAGTATCTAAAAAATTCAATAAAAAATATCCTAGTAAAGAATCATTTAAATTGGAAAATTTAGATTTCAGTAAAAGAGATGAATTTGATAAAGAAAAATTAATTGCTTCATTAAAAAAATTAACTAGAAAAGAATATAAAGTATTTATAGTTATGAAATGGTATAAGTATCCTTTAGAGTTTGCAAAAGTATTATTAAATATGAAGCCTGATAAAATAAATTCCATTTATAATAAAATGTCTGCTAAAATAGCTAATGCTTATAAATAAATTTTTTATTATTTGATTTTATATGTTATAGTGGTATAATGTAATATATGAGTAAGTGGGGAGATTTATATGTTATATTTAATACTTTTATTATTTGAAAATATTTTTATTGTTGTTATTTTTATTTTATATAAAAAGAAAAAGAAAAAAGATTTGTATAATCAAATTGATTATATAGGAAAAGTAACACATGATTTAAGGACTCCAATTTATACAATTAATGGTTTTATTTTACTTGCTAAAACAAGTCCTAATAATTCAAATAATTATTTAGCAAAGGTAGAACTTATAACTGATAAAATGTTAAAAATTGTGAATGATAGTATTAATTATTCAAAAATAAAGAATAATAAATTTATCATTAATAATCAATTAAATAATATTATTGATTGTATTAATTTATCTATAACAAATGTTGAATCATTATTAATTAATAAAAATATTAATTTAATTAATAATATCGATATTAAGCATCGAAATGTTATTTTTGATAGTGATAAATTATATTCTATTATTTTAAATTTATTATCTAATGCATATAAATATACTAATCCTGGAGGTTATATTTATATAAATGTAAAAGAAGATAATTATATTTATATGTTTGAAATAAAAGATACAGGCATTGGTATGTCTAAAAAATATTTAAAAGAAATATTTAAACCATTTTCTAAAGAATCAAAAATTATAAATGACGATCATTATAGTTCTGGACTTGGCATGTCTATATTAAAGGAAATGGTTGATAAAATGAATGGTAATATTAAAATAAATTCTAAAGAAAATGTTGGAACAACAATTCAGTTAAAATTTAATTTTAAAGAATAGTTATTTAGGAGGATATATGCTGCATCTAATCATGAATAAATATAATCAATTGAATAATTTTATTTTAAGAATAACAAATTGCCGTTTTTTTAATGAAATATATGCAGCTATTTTATCTTTAATAACTATATTTGGTTGGAGATATGATACAATAATCGGCATGTCTTTAATGATTGTATTTGCGATAATAGCATTACTTTTAACAAAAGATTTAAAATATGTGATACCTAATTGCTTATATTTTATTTTTATGTTTAGTGATGGATTTAAAAATGATTCATTTCCAATACCAATAATCATTTTTGGGGCAATATTTTCTGTTATTATTCTTTTCTTTTCATTTAGAAAAGGAATAAAACTAAAAAAGATGAAATCCTTGATAGGACTTTTAGGTATTGCGATATTTTCTATTATTCCGATTATTTGGTGTAGAGCACCAAAAGGTAATGAAGTATTTTACTTTTTCTTCTTTGGTAGTTTAGGATATTTGTTATTATATATGATAATGATTAATGGAATGAAAGAAGATGGAATAGATTTACTTGCTGTAAGTATGTCATTTTTAATTATCATATTAACTGCAGAATGCTTATTTAAGGTTCATGATTTAAAATTAGAAAGACCAGGCGAAAGTATATTAAACTTTTGGTATTATTTAGGTTGGGGCTTATGTAATGAAGCAGGTATAATGATTTGTACATCAATACCATTTGTTTTTTATTTACTTGGCAAACAAGAAAATATTAAAGGCATGATATATCAAAATATTAAAATCATAATAGCTGTAGCTGGTATAATTATTACTACTAGTAGAGGTAGTTATTTATTTGGTTTTATTGAAATTATATTATTATACTGCATATTATTATTCACATCAAAAAAACCAAGACTATATCAAAATGCATTTATAATATATATGCTTTCTATTCTATTAATAATTGTATTTTGTAGACCTATTATTTCTGATATTTTAGAAAAAATATATCATATAGTATTTACTAATCATTTAGATGATAGTGGAAGAAAGAGTTTATGGATTCAAGGATTAAATGCTTGGAAAGAAAATCCTAAAACAATTTTATTTGGCTCAGGAATAATTTGCGTAACAGGAAATACACAATCTGCAGGTGGATATCAACTTGTACCTATTGTTTTTCATTCAACAATAGTTGAAACGCTAGCTACATGTGGAATATTTGGTATGGTTTTCTTTATTATTCATATATTTTACAAGTATTATAATATAAAGAAATGTAATATGTTACTGTTTTCAACTGTTGGGTTAGGTTATTTAGTTGTTGATTTATATGGATTAATTGATAATACATATCATATGTATTATTATATGTTACCGCTAGCTATTATATTAGCTGTAGTGGATAATAAACTATATTGTGATAAAAAAAATCAATAAAAAAGCACGTTTTTTTAAAAAAGTATTAAAAAATGTGCTTTTTTAATGTTAATTTAATTATCTTTATTGTTATGTTTGCCTAAAAATGCTATAATAAGTACATTGGATTAGTGTCTAATGAAAGAAGGTGGAAGAAGTGTTAGAATATTTATTTAATTTTATTGAAAGTAATATTTTATTAATATTTTTTGGTGTTTTATTTTTTAGCATTTCTTCTATATATTCCAAAAAAATGAAAATGTTATTTATAACAATACTAATATTTTCTACTTTATATTTCGCATTTTTGTGTTTATACCGATTAGGTATAGGAATTGATATATTATATTACTGGTCTTCAAAAATAATAATAACAATTGTTGAACATATAAAAAGTTTATTTGTATTTAATTTAGAACATTTTATATTTGTTGATCACATCTCTAATATTGTTTTTAGAGACCAAATGATTAATAAATTTATGATTATTTTCTTTTTCATTTCATCAATAATTATTTTACCATTAGTTATTTCTTTATATAAACCTTTAATTATTGATTTAAAGTGTAAAATAATTAAATTAAATATTAAAAATAATAATTTTATAAAAAAATATAATTATTTAAAAAAACAAATACCAAATTTATATATGAACTGTGTTCTTAGATGTTGATTTAAATATTCTTTTATTATAATAAATAAATAAGGAGTATTTGTATATGAAAAAAAATAAAATTGATATTAAGAATATAGATGTTGACGATTTTAAAATAAAAAAGAAACCAATGTATTATTTTTTCAAAAGAATATTTGATTTTATATCATCACTACTTGCAATAATATTATTATCATGGTTAATGATAATAATAGCTATACTTGTTAAATGTACATCTAAAGGACCTATTTTTTATGTATCTGATAGAGTTGGTAAAAATGGTAGAGTATTTAGATTTTATAAATTTAGATCTATGAAAGTTGATGCAGATAAAGAATTAGAGGAATTATTAAAATATAATGAAACTGGTGGTATTACTTTTAAAATGAAAGATGATCCAAGAATTACTAAATTTGGTAAATTCTTAAGAAAAACAAGTTTAGATGAATTACCACAGTTATTTAATATTTTAAAAGGAGATATGTCTGTTGTTGGACCTAGACCTTGTACAACAAGAGAATATGTTTTATATTCTGAAAGAGATAAATTAAGATTAACTGTACCACAAGGATTAACAGGATACTGGCAAATTCATGGTAGAAGTAATACTACGTTTGAAGAAATGGTTGATTTGGATTTAAAATATATTTTAGAACGTCGTGGTTTCTTTTATGATATTTGGTTAATTATTAGAACTTTTTTCCATGTTTTATTTAGTCATGGTGCAGAGTAGGGGTATAATTTATGATATTATTTTTAAAACCCTACTTTGAAGTTAAACCATGGGCTGGGAATCAATTAAATAAATTATATGATTGTCCTAAAGATACAGGAGAGGCTTGGATTGTGTCTGGATATAAAAATAAATGAAATGTTGTGATAAAGTCGCCAAATATTAGTGATATCTATAATATCATTTAATTGATATGGATGAAATGGTTTCTTTATAAAATTTAAAAAAACAATTCTTAATAGTATTAAAATGATAACTATAAAAATTTTAAAGTGAGATGAAATTGTATGATAATAAGAAGTAAAACTCCGCTAAGGTTAGGATTAGCTGGTGGTGGAACAGATGTATCGCCATTTTGTGATGAACATGGAGGATGTGTGCTAAACGTTACAATTAATATGTACTCTTATTGTACATTAAAACCAAATGAAAATAATAAAATTATTTTTATTTCTCCAGATAGAAATGAAAAAATAGAATTTGATTCTACAACGAAGTTGCCTATTGATAAGGGGTTGCCTTTGCATTGTGGCATATATAATAGAATAGTATCCGATTTTAACGATGGAAAACCTTTATCTTTCGAAATGACTACGTATAGTGATGCACCTGCTGGCTCAGGATTAGGAACATCATCTACAATGGTTGTTACAATCCTTAAGGCATATATTGAATGGTTAAACCTACCATTAGGTGAATATGATGTTGCGAAACTTGCTTTTGACATTGAAAGAAATGATTTGAAATTTGCTGGTGGTAAACAAGATCAATATGCGGCTACATTTGGAGGCTTAAACTATATGGAATTCTATGCAGATAATAGAGTTATTGTTAATCCTCTAAGAATGAAGCGATGGATAAAAAATGAAATGGAAAATTCAATAGTTTTGTATTACACTGGTACATCTAGGGATTCAGGTAAAATAATTGAAGAACAAACTAAAGCAACTAAAAATGAAAAATCTTTAGATGCTATGTTTAAAATAAAAGCACAAACTGCAATGATGAAAGAATATATTCTTAAAGGTGATTTTGAAGGGATTGCTAATTGTTTAAAACAAAATTGGCAAGAAAAAAAGAAAACTGCAGCTATAATATCAAACTCACAAATCGAAGAAACTTATGATTTTATAATGAAACACGGTGGAAAAGCTGCTAAAATTTCTGGCGCTGGTGGCGGAGGGTTTATGATTATTTGGTGTGACCCACAAAAAAGATATGAGCTTATTCATGCTTTAAAAAATAGACAGGAAGGGAAAACAAAGGTTGTGGATTTCGTTGAAGTTGGCACGCAAGCTTGGACTATTTATGATGAAGAATAAAAGTTTAGAATATATTAATGAATTAATGGATAGATATCCATGTTTAGAAAATTGTAAAAAAGAAATTATTGAAACAATTGAAATTTTAAT
>CAZQOM010000019.1:9305-15092 GCA_964595145.1 uncultured Anaeroplasmataceae bacterium
TGTTGGCTTGTGGTAATGGAGGTTCTGCCGCTGATTGTGAACATATTGTCGGAGAATTAATGAAGGGTTTTATTTTACCTAGGAAATTATCATTTGACCTTGTAGAAAAAATAGATGATAAAAAATTATCAAATGCTTTACAATATGGGCTTCCGGCGATTTCCTTAGTTAGTCATACCGCGTTATCTACTGCTTTTTCAAATGACCAACTTCCGAGTGCTGTTTTTGCTCAACAAGTATTAGGTTATGCTAAAGATAATGACATATTATTATGTATTTCAACTTCTGGTAATTCGTTAAATTGCATTTATGCTGCTAAAGTTGCTAAAGCATTAGGCATAAAAACTATTTCTTTAACTGGTCAAAATGATTCTAAATTAAAAATGTTAAGTGATATTACTATTCAAGTTCCTTCTTTTGAAACATTTAAAATTCAAGAACTACATTTACCAGTGTATCATGCGATATGTTTGGCAGTAGAAAATGAATTTTATGGAGATTGAGGTGTTTAAATTATATGCAAGCGATAATTTTGGCTGGTGGTTTTGGAACAAGACTTCAAAGTGTTGTATCAGATGTTCCAAAACCAATGGCTCCTATTAATGGAAAACCGTTTTTAGAATATTTGCTTGATGAACTTTATTGTCAAGGATTTAATAAAGTGGTTTTAGCAGTAGGTTATAAAAAAGAAATAATTAAAAATCATTTTGGAAATAATTATAAAAATATTGAAATTGTTTATTCAGTAGAAGATGAGCCGCTAGGTACTGGTGGTTGTGTAAAAAAGGCAATGGAATTAATTGATGATGATTATGTTTTTGTTTTGAATGGAGATACTATGTTTAAAATTGATTTCAATAAAATGACAAGAACGAATTCACTATCAATTGCTTGTAAAAAAATGAGTAAATTTGAACGATATGGTAATGTAATAATTGATGATTCCATTATAAAATCATTTGAAGAAAAAAAATATGTTGATGAGGGGTATATTAATGGTGGTATATATTATCTTCCAAAAGATTTTTTTAAAAAATATACTCTACCCATGAAATTTTCTATGGAAAAAGATGTTTTTGAAAAATATGTTGATGAATTAGAAATAAATGCATATATATCAAATGATTATTTTATTGATATAGGAATTCCGGAAGATTATAATAAAGCTCAAGAAGATTTTTCAAAAATGAAAGCATTATTTCTTGACAGAGATGGGATAATAAATGTTGATTATGGACACGTACATAAAAAAAAGAATTTTGTTATTTGCAGTGATATACTAGATGTTTGTAAGTGGTTTAAAGAGAGAGATTTTAAAATTTTTGTTATTACTAATCAAGCGGGCGTATCTAAAAAAATCTATAAGGAAAAAGAAATCCATAAATTACATAAATATATGATTAATTTTTTTAAAAAAAATTCTATTGAAATTGAAAAAATATATTATTGTCCCCATAGTTCAACTGATAATTGTAATTGTAGAAAACCAAAACCAGGTATGTTTTTAAAAGCGATTAAAGAGTTTAATATCGATCCTAATCAATCTGTTGCTATCGGAGATAAAATGTCGGATTTAGAAGCAGCGCATGAAGCTGGAATAAAAAAAATCATTTTCAAGTTTACTAGATACGAGGAATACCCAGTAGCTTTTGACTATGAAAAATATGAAGAACTATTTTATTATAATCAAAAGAAAAATTTATACCATATTAAATTAAATGATTTTAATTTAGAATATGTTGTAAGTAGTGTCAAGCATGCCGTGGATAACAAAACAAAACAAAGTATAGTTCCTGTTAATCTTGATATGCTTAGATTATCATACTACGATTCTGAATTTAGAAATATTATTAATAAAAGTGATATTTCAGTAATTGATGGAAAACCATTAATTTGGTTATCAAAAATTTTAAAAAATGGACTTAAATTCAAACTATCTGGGTCCGATTTGATTTATCCTGTTTTGGAATTGGCCAATAAAAATTCATATTCTATTTTAATATTTGGTGGAAGAAGTGAGGTTGGTTTGTTGGCTAAAAAAAATATTGAAAGGGAATATTCTAATATTAAAGTGTTTGCACATTCACCTGAATTTGGTTTTGAAAAATCAAAAGAAGGTAATTTGAAAGCTGTTGATGTAATTAATAAAATTAATGCAGACATTGTCTTGTTGTGTTTATCTGCTCCAAAACAAGAAAAATTTTTCTATAGAAATAAAGACCTTTTGAATAACTCGTGTTATTTGTGCGCTGGGGCAACTGTTGATTTTTTGGCTAAAACTATTTCAAGAGCTCCAAAACTGATGAGTAAAATAGGACTTGAATGGTTGTTTAGATTATTTCATGAGCCTAAGAGGTTGTTTAAAAGATATGTTTTAGATTTTATATTTTTGATTAAAATATTATTTGTGGGATTTTTTAGAAAAAAGAAAATTGTAGTAATGAGGGAGGAATTATATAATGAAAAAAATTGCGATTGATTTAACAAGTTTAAATGATAATTTTTCAGGCATAGAAAGATTTGCTCTTGAAATAACAAAAAAACTATTATTAAATAAAAATTTTGATTTTGTATTGCTATTTAAAAACGAAATTTTTGAATATTTTAAAAGTAATAAATGTCAAAACTGTGAATTTTATATTTGTTATGGTGGTAAACTTTTGGTTAATCAAATAAAAATACCTAAGATAATCAAGCAAATTAAACCTGATGTTGTTTATTTTCCTGCATTCCCCCCCTCATTATTTTTCAGAAAAAATAAAAAAATTAAATATATATCAATGATTCATGATTTAGTAGCGTGGGATTGTCCTGGAACTATGAAATTAAAATCAAAATATTTTTTCAAAATTGGAATTAAACATTCATTAAAAATATCCTCTTTTATTACTTCGAATTCAGAGTTTACAAAAAAAAGAATAATAGATAAATTTAAATATAAAGGAGATATTGTTGTTACTCCTCCTGCGACAAATATAAGTTTAAATGAAAATTATTCTTTTGAAAAAGCAAAAGAAAAATATAATTTACCTGAAAAATATTATTTATCTCTTGGTACAGTAGAACCTAGAAAAAATTTTGATGGATTAATAGAATATTATTCTTCGATGGTAAATGAAACCGACAATGTATTACCACTCGTTATTGTTGGAAGAAAAGGTTGGAAAGTAGAAAAATTATTGAAAAAATATTATAATATAGATGATAAAATAATATTTACAGGCTTTGTTGAAGATCAATATTTGTCATGTATTTATTCTAATGCTGAGACTTTTTTATTTGCAAGTAAGTATGAAGGATTTGGATTACCTGTTGTTGAATCTATAAAAATGGGGTGTATCCCTGTTTTGTCTAATATTTCATCTAATAACGAAATTGTTGGTAAAGAATACCCGTTGCTATTTGATTTGGACAAAAAATCTTTTATTAATTCAATGAAGAAATATCACTCTATGACAAATGTTCAAAAAGAATCTTTGTATAATGATTTATTAAAAAAAATAGAAAAATATGACTGGGAAAATAGCGCACTTATTTTAAGTAATTCTATTGATACTTTATTTAACTAATAAAAAATATAATTATAGGTTACAAGGAGGTGATTTGATTGAAATTATATGAAAAATTAACAAGGTTTTTATTAGTTTGGACTGTTTTTCAAGATATACTATTAAGTTTTTTCTATAATACAACAAATCAATTATTATTAACTAAGATTTTGTTTCATTTGAAGGATTTTTTGCTGATTTTCTTGTTTTTATGGGGATTGATCAGAGTTAAAATAAGAGAAAATGTGTTTTTTACGTTTACTATTTATTTTTCGCTTTTAATTCTTTATTCAGTGATTTCAATTATAAATGGAATCGAATTTATCTCCTTGATATCTTCTCTAAGAGGCTTTTTACTTTTGCCATGTTTTTTACTTATTGGATTTTCGATAAAGAAAAAAAATGAATTTTATTCTAAATTAATTAAATTTTTATCAAAAGGTTTATTTATAGTGTCCTTATTTGGTATTGTTGATTTTGTGATTGATTCATATGTTTTTAGTACAATTCCATTTTGGACTGATGTTATTGGAATTGGAAGATATTTTGTTGATATAAAAGGACAATCAGATAGATTAATTTTAGGATTACCAGGTAATTTTTATGGACAATATGGCGGAGATTTTTTTTCTCAAAAAAGATTAGTTTCTTTTTGGGGAATTCCTTTAACTGCTGCATATGTTTTGATTATTCCCACATTAATTTATTTTTTAAAACAAATTGGTTTAAAAAAAGTAAGTTATAAAACAACATGTAGTTTTTTAATTGTTTTTTTAAGTGTCATTTTAACTTTCACAAGAGCCATTATAATCCCGCTAGTAGCAGTTTTATTACTTTTACTTTTTAAAAAAAATAAAAAAATAAGGAAATATGTTTTTTTCTTTATGATATGTTGTTTTATTTTACTTATTTTTTCTTTTGATAAAGTTGTAGAATATTTATATGATGGATCTACTGTTGGACATATAGATGAATTTTTTAAATCATTGAATGAGTTGAATTTTTTTGGTTCCGGAATAGGTTCGATTGGTATTTCTGGTGGTAATGCTACTGAAAGTTCATATTTGGCTTGTTTAGGGCAAATAGGTATAATAGGATTAATTTTATATGTGATTGGAAATGTTGTACCGATTATGGCTTTATATAAAAAGTATAAAGTTACTGGTGATAATATTTATTTATGTTTTGTACTTATTGGAATTGTTATGTTGATTACTGGCATTATTTCAGAACAACTTTTTGCGTTTACAACGATATGTCCATATTATATTTCAGTAGGTTTCTTATTGGGGTATAATACACAATATAATTTTAAATATAAAGAAATTAAACTATAAAATTGAGAGGGACTATTATGAAAGGTATTATATTAGCTGGTGGTAGTGGAACCAGATTATATCCACTAACAATGGTAACAAGTAAACAATTATTACCAATATATGATAAGCCAATGATTTATTATCCATTATCTACATTAATGCTTGCTGGAATTAAAGATATATTAATTATATCAACTCCAGAAGATACACCTAGATTTAAATCTTTATTAGGTGATGGAAAAAGATTTGGTATTAATTTAACTTATGCTATTCAACCATCACCAGATGGACTTGCTCAAGCATTTATAATTGGTGAAGAATTTATTGGTGATGATGATGTATGTATGGTTTTAGGAGATAATATATTCTATGGTAATGGCTTTAAAAAGGCATTGAAAAATGCAGTTATAAATGCAGATAATGGTAAAGCTACAGTATTTGGATATTATGTTCCTGATCCTGAAAGATTTGGGGTTGTTGAATTTGATAGAAATGGTCAAGCCATTTCTATAGAAGAAAAGCCACAAAATCCTAAATCTAATTATGCTGTTGTAGGTTTATATTTTTATCCTAAAGGAGTTTCTAAAAAGGCTTTAGAAGTTAAACCTTCAAAACGTGGAGAATTAGAAATTACTACATTAAATCAAATGTATTTAGATGATAATAATTTAGATGTTATTACATTTGGTAGAGGTTTTACTTGGCTAGATACTGGTACACATGAATCTTTAGCTGATGCTACTGCGTTTGTAAAGATGATAGAAGAACATCAAGGATTAAAGGTTTCTTGTATAGAAGAAATAGCGTTTAATAATGGTTGGATAACAAAAGAAGAATTAATTCAACAAGGAGAATTAATGAAAAAGAATCAATATGGTCAACATTTATTAAATGTAGCTAATGGAAAGGTAAGATATTAA
>CAZQOM010000020.1:0-14697 GCA_964595145.1 uncultured Anaeroplasmataceae bacterium
TTTCTTTAACTTTTTGTTGTAATGCAGTAAGTTCATTACAAACAATATCAGCAACATATTTTTTAAATACACCATATCCTAAATTTTTATATTCATTAACTATATCATCTATTAAACGATTATCCAAAACAGAAGCAATAGTTAATAAATTAGATATACCAGGTTTATTTACTGGATCATATTTAACCTCGTTATCAGAATCTGTTACTGCTGACATAATTTTTTTTCTAATGATATTAATATCTTCAAGTAAATAAATAGTTCCTTTTTCTGACTCTGATTTACTCATTTTTTTCTCAGGACTAGACAAAGAATTTATTTTAGCTCCCATTTTAGGAGTAATTGGTTCTGGTATTACAAATGTTTCAGAATATCTATTATTAAATCTTATAGCTAAATCCCTTGTTAATTCAACATGTTGTTTTTGATCTATTCCTACAGGAATGTAATCAGCATCATATAATAAAATATCTGCAGCCATTAATGTCGGATAAATAAAAATACCTGTTGGAATAGAGCCATTATCTGTCATTTTAGCAGTTTTATCCTTATATTGTGTCATTCTTGATAATTCACCCATATATGAGCTACAAGCCATAATATAGCCTAATTCAGCATGCTCGTGAACATCACTTTGTTTAAATAAAACCACCTTACTAGGATCAAGACCACAGGCTAAATAAACTGAAATTAAATCCTTTGTGTTTTTTCTTAATTCTTTAGCTTCAATTGGTAATGTTAAAGCATGTAAATCAGCTATAAATATATATAGCTCGTATTCATCTTGGTAATTGATAAATTGTTTAATAGCTCCTATATAATTTCCTAATGTTAATTGTCCAGTTGGTTTTATACCACTAAGCATTCTTTTCATAAATACATTCCTTTCTTTAAAAAAATAAAAAGTCCCTATAAATTAATATTTTATAAGGACGTAATTTTTACGCGGTGCCACCTTAATTCTAATATAAATATTAGCTCTTTTATTAAGATATATAACCAATTCATTATAAAAGTTTATATGGTACTTTCACTATCTACCATTCGCTTTATCATTGACTTTTAAAACTACTAAATTGATTATAATTCTTTTATAGCTAAAAAGCAAGAAAAAAGTTAATTATTTAAGTGGTTTGCTTAAATATTCTTGTATGATGGTTTTTCTTATTGATAGTATCATTTTCTATAACAATATTATATGCTAAATTTGATTTAATATTTAGATAATAAATAATTTATAAATTTAAAATATTTGAAATATGTTAATATTTATTATATAATACTTAGCGGTGATTTAAATGAAAAATATAAAGATTGCATTACCATCATTAAAAGATGCTAGAATGCGTAAAAACAAAAATATTCCTACTATAAGATATAAAGTAGAAGAGGAGTATAAAAATTTAGGACTTGGTAAAACTTATGCTATCTTTACTTATGGCTGTCAAGGTAACGAGGCTGATAGTGAAGTTATGGCTGGTATTTTAGAAGAAATTGGATACAAGAAAGCAAATGATCCAATGAACGCTGATGTTGTTATTTTAAATACTTGTGCAATTAGAGAAAATGCAGAACAACGAATTTGGGGAGTTTTAGGTCAATTAAAGGGACGTAAAAGAGAAAATCCTGATATGCTTGTTGGTATTGCTGGATGTATGCCACAAGAAGAAAATGCAACTAATAAAATTCTTGAATCATATAACTTTATTGATTTAGTTATTGGAACTCATAATAAGAATCATTTGCCAAAACTTATAGCTGAAGCTTATGCAAGTAAATTAAAGGTTGTTGAGGTTATTTCTAGTGAAGGAGAGATATTAGAGGATGCTCCTAAGATTAGAGAATCTAAGCATAAGGCTTGGGTTAATATTATGTATGGTTGTGATGAATTTTGTACATATTGTATAGTTCCATACACTAGAGGAAGAGAACGTTCTAGAGCTAAAGAAGATATTATAAATGAGGTTAAACAATTAGTTGAAAATGGTTATGTTGAAGTAACACTTCTAGGTCAAAATGTTAATGCCTATGGAAAAGATTTAGGTGGAGATTATACTTTTGGTGATCTATTGTATGATTTAGATAAAACAGGTATTAAAAGAATAAGATATACTACATCTCATCCACGTGATTTAGATGAAAAAACTATGCTTGCTATGCGTGATTGTAAGAGTGTTATGCCACATCTACATTTACCTGTTCAATCAGGTGATGATGAAATACTTAAGAAGATGAATCGTAAGTATACTTATGATGAATATATGAGAAAGGTTAATAGATTAAGAGAACTTGTGCCTGATATTGCATTAACTACAGATATTATAGTAGGTTTTCCAAATGAAACAGAAGAACAATTCTTAAATACTATTAAATTAGTTAAGGATGCTAAATATGAAGGAGCATATACGTTTATATATTCTAAAAGAGAAGGAACTCCTGCAGCATCTATGACTGATTTAGTGACTGAAGAAGAAAAACATAAACGATTAACATATTTAAATACTTTTATTAATGAGGGCTATTTAGAAGGACATAAGAGATTTTTAAATACTGTTGTTGAGGTTTTAGTTGATGGTAAATCAAAAAATGGTGAAGGAATGATGTGTGGATATACACCTCATTTAAAGTTAACACATTTTAAATCAGATGACATGTCTTTAGTTGGTAAGATTGTTAAGGTTAAAGTTATAGAGGCTAAAACATGGTTTATGATTGGAGAACTTTGTGAGTAAACTTAACAAACTTTTTTTAGAACTACCTGAGGTTAAAAGAATTAAGGAATTAGAAAAATATATAAACAATAATTCTATTTTAAATGAAAAAATAAATAATTTAAAAAATGTTCAAAAAAAATTAGTAAACGCAAAAGAATTTAATCAACAAAATCAATATATATTATATAAGGAAGAATATGATAAAATATATTCTGAAATATTAGATTTTCCTTTTGTTGAGGAATACCTAGAATTGTTAGAAGATGTAAACCAAATACTGCTTCAAACAACAGGTATTATTGAAAATAAGATAAATAAATATTTAAAATAAATGATAAACTCCATTATTTAATTCTAAATTTTGGAGTTTTTTTGATATTTAATTTCAAAAAAATATTTTAAAATAATTTATTTCCGAAATTAATACAATGTTAAAACGAACAAAATTCAAGTTTTTTCAAAAATAACGAATTTTATTTTTTAAATTTGCTAAAATAACAAAAAAATTTGATTTTGAAAACGCTTTCGATTAAAAAAATGAAAAAATAAGTTGATAGATTATCTTCGTAGTAGTATAATAATAACAAATTTCAAAATAAAGGAGAGATTCGAAATGAAATTATTAAAGAAAATGATGGGCTTATGCTGTGTTGCATTAGGTGTTGTAACATTAGCAAGCTGTGGTGGTGAAGAAAAGGATGAAACTTATACTTATCACACAACTATGGCAGTAGAGCCAAATACATTTAATCCTCATACTTGGGAAACAAATTCAGATAATACTGTTAGTGGTTATGCTGAAATAGGATTCCTTGAACCAGTATATGATACAGAAAAAAATGATGGTTCATACACTTGGTCATGGGAAATGGCTACAAATATTGAAGATTATACATCTAAAGCTACTACTGAAGAAGCTGATAAATGGAATTTATATGAGAAAGATGAAGAAGGAAATCAAGTTAGACAAACTTCTGGTCGTATGTATAAAATTTCATTAAATAAAGATGCTAAATGGGCTAATGGAGAAAATATAACAGCAGATGATTATGTTTATTCAATGAAGGAATTATTAAATCCTAAAATGTTAAACTATCGTGCTAATAACTTTGTTTCTGGTAGTTCAGCTATTTCTGGTGCTTATGATTATTTCTGGAATGGTAGAGATAATTATGTAACATTAGATAACTATCCAACTTATAAAGTTGATGGTAAAAAGTTATATATTGATGTGACACCATTAATGCAAGCTGGTTTTGGTCTTAATCCAGACGAAGTTAAAGGTTCTGGTTATGATTCATATGTAAAAGTAGGAGATGCTTATTTATATGATACATATCCTGAATTATTTAGTGGAGATTGTAGATTAGAATATGATGCAGCTAAATTACAACAATTAATGGCTGATTTCAAACAAACTGGATTCTTTGCTGCTATGGGTATGGCATTCCCTGAATTTAGTTCAGTTGAAAATGTTGTTAATAAAACTACAGAACTTGTTGAAGAAGATTTAGAATTATTAGGAGATGTAATTTATTTATTAACATCACCTAAAACTAATCCAACATTAGAATATGATGGTACTGTTGGTTTATATAAGGTTGATGATTATACAATTATGTATGTTTTAAGTAGTTATTATTCTGAATTCTACTTCAAAATGTCAATGAGTTCATTATGGTTAGTTTATAAACCATATTATGAAAAAGGTAAAACAACTGTTGAAGGTTTAGTTACAACTAATTATGGTTCTTCAGTTGAAACATATATGTCATATGGTCCTTATAAATTAGATACATACCAAGTAGGAAAACAAATGCGTTTTACTAGAAATGAAAATTGGTATGGATATCATGATGGAAAACATGTAGATCAATATCAAACAGATGCAGTTACAATTGACGTTGTAGATCAACATAGTACAGCATTATTAGGTTTCCAACAAGGTAAATATGATGATGTTGGTTTAGATGTTAATGATATGCAAAAATTTGGTAATAGTGAATGGTTAAAATATGTTAATACAACATATACTTGGAGACTTGTATTTAATACTAACTTAGAAACATTAACAAAACTTGAAGGTAATTCAGGTAATAACAAAAAAGTGTTAGCTAATGATGCATTTAGAAAAGCATTCTCTGTTGCTATTGATAGACAAAAATTCGTTAATGAAGCAGTTGGTGCAGGTTCTCCAGCATACTACTTAATTAATAGCTTATATATGTATGATGTTGAAAATAATCCAAACTCAGTATATAGAAATACAATTCCAGCTATGGAAACTGTATGTAAATTATTCAATGTTGAATATGGTGAAGGTAAACAATATGCAACATTAGAAGAAGCTTATAAAGCTGTTTCTGGTTACGATTTAACATATGCAAGAACTTTAATGCAACAAGCATATGAAGAATGTGTTGAAAATGGTACATATACACCTGGTCAAAAGATTTCATTAGACTTAATTGTTACTTCTAGATCTTCAATTTCTGAAGCAGCTAGAAAGAATGCAACAGTATTAGAAGGATTCTTAAAACAAGCAATTGTTGGTACAGGATTTGAAGCTGGTGGAATTGAATTAAATCCTAAATCAATGTCAGATTATTATAATCAATTATTAAATGGTGCTTGTGAAATGATTTTCGCTGCATGGGGTGGTGCTATCTACTGGCCATATTCTACAATTGAATGTTATGTAAATGATGCTAACCAAACAGTTAAAATTCATGAAGGTGCTTGTTGGAATCCAACTACTGAAAAATTAACTTTAACTCTTGATTTCGATGGAGATGGAACAGCAGAATCATTAGAAATGACTTATAATGAATGGGGTCAAGCATTAAATGAAGGACAATTTGCAAGTTCATCATTTGATTTAAGAAATGAAATTATGGCTGCCTTAGAATATGCTGTATTAAATAAATATTACACAATTCCATTATATTGTGATGCAGATGTTTCATTAGATTCTAAGCGTTTAAAATATGTTACTGATGAATATAATGTAATGTATGGATTTGGTGGTTTAAGAATGTTAAAGTATACATATTCTGATCAAGCTTGGGAAAAATATGTATCTAGCCAAGGTGGAACATTAAATTACCAATAATAATTTCTATCTTAATTTAAATTAAAATAACTATCGGGATACTACGCTTAAAGCCGTATCCCGATTGTTTGCATTAAAAAAAAGGGGTTGTTTAAATGTTAAAGTATGTATTAAAAAGAATTGCACTTATGCTTGTTACATTTTTAATTATAATCTCTATTTGTTTTGTCTTAATTAAATTAGTTCCTGTTACAGATGGTACTGATGAAATTAGAAATGAACAAGAAAAAGCAATTAGAGAGGCATTAGGATATAATAAGCCAATTATTGTGCAATTAGGAATTTATTTAAAAAATTTAATTTTCCATTTAGAACTTGGTGTTTCTTGGAAAATTCAAAGAACTATTAGTGTTTCTTCAATGATTGTTTCAAAATTACCTCCAACTGTAATTTTAAACTTTTATTCTTTAATTTTATCTATTCCAATTGGAATTGCATTAGGTATATTTGCAGCATTAAAGAAAAATAAATGGCAGGATCATTTTATTTCAACTATAGTAATGTTATTTGTTTCTGTTCCTTCATTTGTTTATGCTTTCTTATTACAATATATTATGTCACATAAATTAGGTTGGTTTCCACTAATTATTCCTTCTTTAGAGGATGCTGGTGGAAGTTGGTTCTCATTTACAATGTTTAAGGGCATGGTTTTACCTATTTTAGCATTATCTTTTGGTACTATTGCAGGTTTAACTAGATTTACTCGTGCAGAATTAACTGAAACTTTAACTAGTGATTATATGTTATTAGCTCGTACTAAAGGTTTAACTAGAAGTCAAGCTGTAACACGTCATGCATTAAAAAATGCCATGGTTCCTATTTTACCTTCTATAATTTCTTCTTTTATCTCTATATTATCTGGTTCTTTAATAATTGAAGGTATATTTGCTGTTCCTGGTATTGGTGGTTTATATATTAAATCAATAAATATGTTAGATTATGATGTATTCATGGGTTGTAATGTTTTCTATGTATTCGTTGGACTTGCTGCAGGTATTGTAGTTGATTTAAGTTACGGATTCTTAGACCCAAGAATTAGAATGGGGGCAAAATAGTATGGAAGATTTAAAATTAGTTTCTAGAGATTTTGAATTTGTTCAACTTGATGATACAATCTATGATACTAAATTCGAAACTAAACCTGTTGGTTATTTAAAAGATGCTTGGATTCGTTTTAAAAAGAATAAAGCTTCAGTAGTTGCTGCAATCATTATTATCATAATAGTTCTTTATGGTCTTATTTATCCATTTTGTACTACAAAAAAGTTATCTGAAGTAAATACTGAATATAGTTTAATGCGTCCAAAAAATGATTTTTTATCAAATTTTGGTTTTTGTAATGGTCAGTATACTAAAAAAGGTACATTAGTATCTTATTCACAAGATTATGGTAAAGCTGTTGGTTATTTATATGATTCAAGTAATGGTGATACTATTTTTAATTTTAAAGATTTAGATGATTTAGAATTTAATCCTGTTAAAAAAATTAAAAGCAGTTATGAGGCTGAAGGATTAAAATATGTAAAATATAGTTGTGATCAATATTTAGAAAAAGGCTATGTATATGCACAAATTACAAAAGAAGAATACCAAAAAATGCTTGCTTGGGAAAAAGAAACAGGATATAAAGTTTTATTCCCATTAGTTGATACTTCAACATATACGCCTTTACAAGCTAATAATCCTAATATTTGGTTTAAAATTGATAATAAAGGATATCCTTTAGATAAAAATGGTAAATCAATAAAAGATATTGAAAAATTAGATTATTTAGTTCCTAATTATTTAAAAGATGCAGAAGGTAATGTCTTATATACAACTTCTGCAGGTACTGATAGTTATAATGTAAGATTATTACGTTATACTAGATATATTTATACATATGGTGATGAACCAAAATTCTTACTTGGTTCTGATGGTATTGGATATGATATTGCTGTTAGATTGGCTTATGGTATTAGATTATCATTAATGTTAGCTGTTTGTGTTTCTGTAATAAACCTTGTTATTGGTGCTATTTATGGTTCTATAGAGGGTTATTATGGTGGAGCAGTGGATATGATTATGGAGCGTATAACAGATGTTTTAGGAGGAATTCCTACAATGGTTGTTATTACATTATTTAATATCTTCTTAGTTGAAACTAATAGAGTTTCACCTGCTGTTTCCTTTATTATAGCATTTATTGCTACTGGTTGGATTGGTACTGCAAGTAGTGTTCGTAGACAATTCTATCGTTTTAAAAATCAAGAATATGTTTTAGCTGCACGTACATTAGGTGCTAAGGATACTCGTTTAATGTTTAAACATATATTCCCTAACTCATTAGGTACACTTATTACATCATCTGTATTAGTTATTCCAGGTGTTATTTATAGTGAAACATCACTATCATATTTAGGAATTATTGATTTAAATGGTCCTAATGCTTCATCTATTGGTACAATGTTATCTAATGGTCAACAATATTTATCTACATATCCACATGTTATTATTTGGCCAGCAATTATAATTGCCTTATTAATGTTATGCTTTAACTTATTTGGTAATGGTTTACGTGATGCATTTAATCCATCATTGAGAGGAGTTGAAGAATAATGGCTGATAAGAATGTTAAATTAGAAGTTAATAATTTAAAAATATCTTTTAGAACAAATAATGGACGTGTTCAAGCTGTTCGTAACATATCTTTTGATTTGTATGAAGGTGAAACATTAGCTATTGTTGGTGAATCAGGCTCTGGTAAATCAGTTACTTCTCGTGCAATTATGGGTATTTTAGCTCCTAATGCTATTGTTGAAAGTGGAGAAATACTTTATGATGGTAAGGATTTAATGCAAATTTCTGAAGAAGAATTTCATGCATTACGTGGAGATAAATTATCAATGGTTTTCCAAGACCCATTATCAAGTTTAAATCCAATTGTTAAAATTGGTAGACAGTTAACTGAAGCGATGATTTTAAAGAATAAATTATCTAGAAAAATGAATCGTAAAAAGTTAAATAATGCTTTTAAAATTTTATCTAAAAATGTTGATTTAGCACTTGATGCTGCAAATAATCCAGATGTTAAAAAACAAAATAAAGAAAATTTAATTACATTTAAGAAATTCGTTAAAAGCTATATTGAAATGCAAAATGCTTATAATATAGCTTATGAAAAATTAGGTTTTGCAATAGAAGAACTTGAAACTGTTATTTCTTTATTAAATAAAAATGTTAAAACAAGAATTTTAAAATATTTAAGTCGTTCTTTAGATTGTTTAAAAAACTCTGTTAATAAGTATGTAGTTAATGAAGAAGATACTTGTATTTCAGATTTACAAAAAGTATTATTAGAATGTAAAGAAAATGATTTTGAATGTAGTGATATATTAGAATTTGTTATTAATTTAAAAAATCATTTAGAAGAAATAAAAGGAAAAACAATGCCTAATTTCTTCTCACTAGCTTATTATTTATTAAAGAATACTGAAGTTCCTGATATTTCTGTTGAAGAATTAAATGCTTTAACTAGAAAAGTATTAGATGATGAATTTATGTTATCATATATATCAGATTTAGAAAAAGGTGTTTATAACGCTTTTACTGATAAAAAAGATGCTAAATTAAAAGCTATAGAAAAAATGAATGAAATGTTATCATATTTAAATGATAATGATATTTTAGAACGTAAAGACCTTGTTACAAGATTTAAGGAGTTATTCCCTGTTGTTGCTGACTGTGAAAATGCTTTAAAAATAGGTAGTGAAACATATACTACAACTTTTAAAGGTTCTATTTTAAAACAAATTCACACTTATTTTAATGCTTCTAAAATAAATGCTAAAAATGAAGCTAAATATATTAAAGAAAAGAAAAAATTTGATAGAATTATAGCTAGAGGTAAAACTCCAAGTTATACTGTTGCAGAAGTAACAAAACTTGATTCAAATTTAGCTAAAGAAAATATGGTTACTATATTAAATAAGCTAATTAAGCATTATGAAAATGATGTTGAGGCATTTAAAAAATTTAATGTTTCTGAATATACAGTTTCAATTATTGATTATTTAAAAGAATTATCTGCAAATATTGTAAAGAAGGTTTCTAAAAGAACAGCTAAAGAAAAAGCTATAAAGCTTATGGAGGAAGTTGGTATTCCAGAACCTCAAAAACGTTATAATCAATATCCTTTCCAATTTTCTGGTGGTATGAGACAACGTATAGTTATTGCGATTGCATTATCTGCAGACCCTGACGTATTAATATGTGATGAACCTACTACTGCATTAGATGTTACTATTCAAGCTCAAATTCTTGAATTAATTAACAAATTGAAAAAAGAAAGAAATTTATCAATTATATTTATTACACATGATTTAGGTGTTGTTGCAAATATGGCTGATAGAATTGCTGTAATGTATGCAGGTAAGATTGTTGAATCAGCTACAACTGATGAATTATTCTATGATCCTAAGCATCCATATACTTGGGCACTATTATCATCAATTCCAGATTTAGAGACTAAAGAAAAATTATCTCCAATTCCTGGTACACCACCTAATATGATTTACCCTCCTAAGGGTGATGCGTTTGCTGAAAGAAATAAATATGCTATGCGTATAGATTTTGAAAAGCAACCACCTTTATTTAAGGTGACTGATACTCATTATGCTGCAACATGGTTATTACACCCTGATGCTCCTAAAGTAAGTCCACCTAGTATTGTCACTGAAAGAATTGAAAGAATGCTTGCCGCAAGGAAGGAGGCTAAAGAATAATGTCTGATAGAGAAAAATTATTAGAAGTTAGCCACTTAAAACAATATTTTAAAATTGGTCCTAAAACAACTTTAAAGGCTGTTGATGATATATCATTTGATGTATATAAAGGTGAGGTTTTTGGTATAGTTGGTGAATCTGGTTGTGGTAAAACAACAACAGGTCGTTCAATTATTAAACTTTATGAACCATCAAGTGGATATGTTAAGTTTAAAGGGCAAGTTATTTCTGCTGGTACTTTAGATATTAAAAATAAAATTTCTAAATTAAAAAAGGATAGAAATAAAGAAATAGCTTCATTAGATAAAAATAGCGCTTCATATAATGATGATAAAAATGCTATTATTGAAAAATATTCAGAACCATTATTAGAAGCTAAAAAAGAACTTTTAGATGCTAAATGGGAACAAAAGCATGGTACTGATCAATACATTAAAGATCAAATAACTGCAATAAAAGAAAAATATAGTACTGAAGCATTAGAAAATAATAGTGAACTTAAAAAAGAATATTCTAAAGAAATTAAGTTAGCAAAGAAAAATAAATTAATGACAAAAATGCAAATGATTTTCCAAGATCCAATATCTTCATTAGATCCTAGAATGACTGTATTTGAAATAATTGCTGAAGGATTAATTATTAGAGGTATTAAAGATAAGGAATACATGATTCGTAAAGTAAATGAAGTACTAGAATTAGTTGGTTTATTACCAGAACATGCTTCTCGTTATCCACATGAATTCTCTGGTGGACAACGTCAAAGAATTGGTATCGCTCGTGCTATTATTATGGAACCTGAATTAATTATTGCTGATGAGCCTATATCAGCTTTAGATGTTTCAATTCAAGCTCAAGTTATGAATCTGTTAAATGATTTAAGAGAAAAAATGAATTTAACAATTGTATTTATTGCACATAATTTATCTGTTGTAAAATATTTCTCTGATAGAATTGCAGTTATGTATTTTGGAAAAATTGTAGAATTAACAACTTCAAAAGAATTATTTGAACATCCTCTACACCCATATACAAAATCATTATTATCAGCAATTCCACTACCTGACCCTGATTATGAAAAGAAACGTAAAAGAATTATTTATGATCCAGTTTTAACTCATGATTATTCAACTGATTTACCTTCTTTAAGAGAAATTAAACCAGGTCACTGGATTCATTGTAATGATAAAGAATTCGAACAATATAAGAAGGAATTAGAGTGAAAAATTTCTTTATAAAACATATTAAATTATTTATAACATCTATTGTAGCAATTTTAATGGGAATCATTGTTTTTGCTGCAGTAGGTGGATTTAAATTTGAAAATACTAAAGAAATAATTAGAGATATATGTGATGCTTTCGCAATACCAGGATTTTTACTTTTAGCATTTGGTGTACTTATTTTTATTAGTAATGATGGTGGTTTTTCGATGCTATCATATGGGGTAAAAAGAATATTTTATGTTTTTAAAAAAGATGCTAAACTTGATGATTTTTATGAATATAAGAAAAAAAGAGTTGAAAATCCATCACCTTTTAAACATTTATTGATTGTTGGTGGTATATTCTTTTTAATAGGTATGATATTTTTAATTATATTTTTAATATTAGATAAATAAGCTACTTTATGTAGCTTTTTTTATATAAAAAAACTGTAGAAATTCTACAGTCATTATTTTCTATTATCAAAAGCTCTTTTGCTTTTTCTAATTGATTCTTTATATTCAATATTATAATAATTAAGGAAGTCTTTGAAATCTTTTAATCCTTGTTTAACTTCATCAACTTCGTATTCTATTTCATAATCAACTTTACCATAATATTCACTTCTATCGAAGAATATTGTTCCATCTTTATAAGGACAAGAAGCTCTATAAGTAGTTAATTCTGCGATTTTTTTAACTTCAAATGGAATTCCAATAATAGAAGCATCAAATCCATTTTCAAGCATTTCTTGAGCCTGTTCTTTAGTGATGAATATGTGAGTTTCATCAGCACCTATTTTAGAACGTGTTTTTTTAGTTAATTTATAATTTGAACCCTTTTGTCTAATTCTTAATACTGTTTGTTCATTTAATAATTTTGTATCATCAGTATCAAAATAATGATTCGTTTGGGGGAAAATATTATTAGATAAATTAAATTCTTCTAATAAAGATTCATATGTTTCTTTTGAAATAAATGTTTTAAATTCTATTTCTTTATTTTTGTTCATCATAAATACCTCTTCTAAACAATATATAATATTATCTAATATTTGTTTGAAAAAATCAAGTCTTGTGTTAAAATATTATTAAAAAGATGAGGTAAAAAGTTATGAAATATTGTATTTTAAATAAAAATGATGAATTATCGAATAATATTAAAGAAAAATTATTAAATAATATAAAATTAACTTTAGATAATACTAATCCAGATATAGTTATAGTTGTTGGTGGAGATGGTACTTTTATTGATGCTGTACATAAATATCATGACTCTATATTTTTTGGAATTCATACAGGAAATTTAGGATTTTATGCTAACTATACAGTAAATTGTTTAAATGATTTAATAAATGATATAAATAATTCTAATTATAAATTAGATCAAATAGATGTTTTAACTTGTCAAATTAAAACTAAATCTAATATTGTTAATACTTTTGCGATAAATGAACTTACTATAATATCTCCTTTAAAAACACTTATTTTAGATGTATTTATTGATGATATTTTATTTGAAAAATTTAGAGGTACAGGAATGTGTGTTTCAACTGCATATGGCTCAACTGCATATAATAAATCTTTAAATGGTGCAGTTATAGATTCAAGTATTAAATCACTTCAAATAACAGAAATAGCTGGAATTAATTCTAATGAATATCGAACATTAGGTTCACCATTATTATTAGCTAGTAATCGAAAAATAAGTTTTAAGTGTAGTTGTGATGAAGATATTTTTATTACATTAGATAATATATCTTATAATCTAAAGGATTTTAATCATTTAGATATTAAATTATGTGAAAATAAAATTAAAATAGGACATAATAATGAAAATGATTTTTTAAGTAGAATAAGAAGAACTTTTTTAAAAGAATAAAATTCTATCGCTAGGATAGAATTTCATCAATAATATTATATTCTAATGCTTCAGTAGCACTCATATAATAGTCCCTTTCCGTATCGTGGACTATTTTTTCTTTAGGTTGATTACAAAGTTTTGCAAGTAAAGTATTCATTAAGTCCTTAGTTTTTAATAACCTTTTAGCTTGTATGTCTATATCAGAAACAACGCCCTGCATACCTCCATATGGTTGGTGAATCATAACTTCTGCATGAGGTAGTGCATATCTTTTTCCTGTACCACTTGCAAGTAAGAATGCTGCCATAGAAGCTGCCATGCCAACAACAATTGTATTTACACTAGATTTGATATGTCTAATAGTATCATATATTGCTAAGCCTGATGTTATTGACCCACCAGGAGAAGATATATAAATATCTATTTCCTCATTATTTATAGAATCTAAATATAATAATTCAGATATTAATAATGCTGATATATGATCATCTATTTCTCCAATTAGTAATATTATTCTATCTTGAAGTAATCTAGAATAAATATCATAGCTCCTTTCACCGTTTGTGTTTTTTTCTAATACGTATGGAATATAGTTCATTTTTATCCTCCTTTTTTCACTTTTTAATAATAACAAAAACGTTTACATTTTTTTGTTTGATATTGTCGACATAAAATATATTGATAATAAAAAAATAAAGTGGTAAAATAAGTAATGTAAAAAACAACTATAGGAGGAATTTAAAATTATGGCTATAAAAGTAGCAATTAACGGCTTTGGTCGTATCGGACGTTTAGCTTTTAGACAAATGTTTGGTGCAAAGGGTTATGAAATCGTTGCAATTAATGATTTAACTGATCCAAAGATGTTAGCAAATTTATTAAAGTATGATACTGCACAAGGTGGATATTGTGGACATATCGGTGAAGGATTACATACTGTTGAAGCAGGAGAAGGTTCAATCACTGTTGATGGAAAGAATATTACTATTTATGCTAAGGCTAATGCAGCTGAGCTTCCTTGGGGAGAGTTGGATGTAGATGTA
>CAZQOM010000021.1:0-14531 GCA_964595145.1 uncultured Anaeroplasmataceae bacterium
TTATCACCTGAAATCATTATAGCTATTTCTTCTACTCTTTCATCAAATGTTAAATATTTATAATGAGTAGTAGTTCTATTATTATCAATTTGCTTATAAATATGAATATGATAATCACCAATTGCTGCAACCTGTGGTAAATGAGTTATACATAATACCTGATTAATTTTTGAAATAGCCTTCATTTTTAAGGCTATTTTTTTGGCAGTTAAACCAGAAACACCAGTATCTATTTCATCAAAAACCATTAATGATAAATTGCTTTTTTTAGCAAAATAGCTCTTGAATGCTAACATTATTCTAGATAATTCTCCACCAGATGCAACTTTATGTAAAGATTTTAATGGTTCTCCTTGATTAAAGCTTATCTTAAAATCTACAACATCTATACCATTTTCACTAAATACATTATTATTAAATGGATCATCTAATTTAATTTCTTCAAATGAAATTAAAAAATTAGTTTCAACTAAATCTAAATCATTACATTCTTTTAAAATATTTTTTTCAATATTTTTAGCAATATCTTTTCTATATTTACTTAAATTAAGTGCATTTTCTTTTAAAGTATTAAAACTTTTAATAACATTATCCTTCGCTTCATTTAATACATCATCATAATTATTAACCATTTTTATTTCTAATGATAAATCATTATAATATTTGATTAATTCTTTTAAATTTCTATTATATTTGATTTTAGTTTTTTCAAGCAAATTTAATTGTTCAATTTTTTTATTTAATTCATCTTGATTAAAATCAAGAGAATTAACTTGATTATATATTTCTGATTTTGCCTCATCTAATATATAATAGCAATCTAACATTTTTTCATATAATTCTTGATAATTATTATCTAAATTAGCTATTTTTTTTATATTATTTGCACTATCATAAATTGAATCTAAAGAAAAATATTCATTTTCTAATAAATTAAATGCTTCAGTTAAATTAGAATATAGTTTATCATAATTTTCTAATTTAGCTATCTCAATTGCTAAATTTTCATCTAAATTTTCTTTCAAATTCAAATTTTTTAATTCTTCATATTCATATTGCATATATTCTAATTTTTGAACAGATTCATTTTTTCCTTTTAATATCTTTTTATATTTATCATAAAATTCCAAATATTTTGAATAAGAAATTGTATAAAAAGAAAACAATTTATTATATTCATCATCATTTAAAGGACATATCATATCTAAATATGAATCTTGATTAAGTAGTTTAAATGTATCATTTTGAACATGAATATTAGCTAAATAAGAAACAATTTGTTTTAAAATAGTTAAACTAACAGAACTATTATTTATACGAATTATATTTTTACCACTTTCTTCTATTTGACGATAAATAGTAATATCATTATTTATATTTAACCCATATTTTTCTAATAATTCATTAATTTTAGAATTATCATATGAAAAGACACCTTCTATTATAGCTGTTTTCTCGCCATAACGTATCATATCACTATCTGCTCTTTGACCTAATAATAGTGATATAGTATCAATTATTAATGATTTACCGGCACCAGTTTGTCCAGTTAAAACTGTCATACCGTCTTTAAAGGAAATAAAAATATCTTCTATTATAGCAAAATTTTTAACACTTAAACTTTTAAGCATTTAATCACCTACTTACATACCTCTAAAATATTAACTTTTGAAAGTGTATTTTTCTTTATACAAGCTAAAAATTCCTTATTACCACTACCTCCTAGTATAGGAGAATTAATTAATTTTGTAATACCTAAATTATATTCAGATAATTCTTTAATAATTTTATTTAAAATATTTATATGAGTAGTTCGGTCTTTAACTATTCCATTTTTTAAATATACTTTTCCAACTTCAAATTGTGGTTTAATTAAACATACAAAAATAGTTTTTTCACTTAAAAATCTATTAATTGCAGGTAAAATTTTATTAATACTAACAAAAGATACATCCATTACTATATAATCAAATTCAACATCAAATCCACCAACATCTAATATGTTAGTTTGTTCAAATAAAATAACATCATTTCTATTTCTTAAAGAATTATCTAATTGATCAGTTCCAACATCTACTGCATAAACTAATTTAGCACCAAATTTTAAAGAACAGTCAGTAAATCCACCTGTTGATGAACCTATATCTAAAACAATTTTATCTTTAAAATCTAAATGAAATTCCTTTATAGCAGCTTCTAATTTTAAACCACCTCTAGAAACATATGGATTTGTATCTTTGATTATTGTTATTTTAATATCATTATCAACTTCAAAGCTTGCTTTTTTTATAATCTTACCATTAACCATAACAGCTTCACTTTCAATAGCATTTCTAGCTTTAGTTCTACTGTCAAAATAATGATTTTCTAATAAATATAAATCTAATCTCATTGATTATCACTTTCAAAATTCACAAGACCACTTTCAGTCATTTTTTCTACTACAAGTTTTTCATTAGTATTTAATATATCATAACAATTTTTAGAAAGTTCTAATCCTAATGTATAATTTTTAACAGCATCTTCTAATGATATATCTTTATTTTCAAGACTTCTAACTATTTCTTCTAATTTTTTTAAATTTTCTTCAAAAGATTTATTTTCCATTAACTTCAACCTCCAATATTTTACTTTTTATTTCACCATTTTTCATTTTCGTAATTAAAATATCGTCTTTTTTTACTTGATTAACATCAGTTATTATTTCATTATTAACACTACTTATAGAATATCCCTTATCCATTATCGAAAGCGGATTTAAAGCGCCTAATTTTCCTTCTAGGATTTTATAATTACTCTTTTTTTCTAATATAATTCTTTGAATTAAAAGATTAAGCTGTTTACTATATTCATTAATAATAATTTTTTTATGTTTAAGGGTAAGACATGGATTTAAAGAATCAAGTCTTCTATCGATATTAACTACCTGTAATTTAGCATTTTCAAGTTTTTGTTTAATATGCTTTGTCATACGATCTACATAATAATTAACATTTCCCTTTAAAACCTCTATTGATGGTGTTGCAAGTTCTGCACCAGCAGTTGGTGTTGCCGCTCTAAGGTCAGCAACAAAATCGGATATAGTAAAATCTATTTCATGTCCAACAGCTGATATAATTGGAATATTGCTATTATAAATAGCTTCAGCAACAACTCTTTCATTAAAGGCCCATAAATCTTCTATAGATCCTCCGCCTCTACCTACAATTAAAACATCACATAATGAATCATTATTTGCTTTTTTAATTTGTTTTACAATATTATCTTTTGCATCATCACCTTGGACTATTGCAGGATATAAAATAATTCTTGTCAAAGGATATCTTCTTTCAACTGTATGAATTATATCTTTTATTGCAGCTCCTGTAGGAGATGTAATAACACCTATACAAGTAGGAAATAAAGGAATTTTCTTTTTATGAGAAGCATCAAAAAATCCTTCTTTTTCTAATTCATTTTTTAATTTTTGAAAAGCTAAATATAAATCACCTATGCCATCACTTTTCATTTCTCTAATATTAATTTGATATGTTCCAGATGGTTCATAAACAGTAACATTACCTTTAACAAAAACCTTCATTCCGTCTTTTGGTTCAAATTTAACAAGTCTTGCAAAACTTGAAAACATCGTTACTGAAATTGCCGCATTATCATCCTTTAATGTAAAATAAAAGTGTCCTCTTGAATTATGTTTGAAATTAGAAATTTCTCCTTCAAGAAGTACTTCTTCTAAATGGTGATCATGTTCAAATTTATATTTTATATATTTGGTTAAAGCTGTGACTGTAAGATAACGTTCTTCCATATTTATTCCTTAATTTTTTTACTAATATTATCTAATAAACGATTATTAAAACTTACTGATTTATGATCTCCTAAATCAGTATAAACTTTAGTTATTTCTAATGCTTCATTTATAATAACCTCTATAGGTTCTTTACCATCAAGCATTTCTGATACTGCTAATCTAATTATAGCCTTATCTACTAAATTTAGTCTATCTATTGTATATCTTTCTAATGTTGAAGAAATTATTTCATCAATTTTATTTAAATTATTATAACAATATCTAGCTAACACTAAAGCTAATTCATCTATTTCTTCTAATGTAGAAATAGCTTCTTCTAAATCTATTTTTTGAAAATCACAAGTATATAATAATTGCATTGCATTTATTCTAGCATCTCTTTTCATAAAGCGTACCTCTTTTTATAATATTTCATGTATAATTTTACCACAAAAATAATTGTATTTCAATTTTAGATAATAAAAAGACAATTTTTATATTTTTTTATCAAAAAAAAATTAGCTTATTATAAATAATTTTATATATTTAATTACCACCTCACTTTTCACTATATTAAAATGATTGTGAGATGGTAATTCTAATAAGTATTTATTTTGATTTTTAATCATATTATATAATACTATCCCAGACGATTCTTTAACAAGGTAATCATCTTTTCCCCATATTATTAATGTTTTAGGATAAATTATCTTAAATTCTTGAATTAAATTAGACATAATTATAGGAAACTTTATTATATGTAAATAATTCTTTTTTGGTATTAACTTTTTTATAGCAGTTTTATTATTATTCTTTTTATGATAATTTTTTAAATTTAGATAATTATAACTTGGAGCAAGTAAAATCAAATGATTTATTTTTCTTACACTTTGTAAATATGAAGCCATAACTCCACCCATAGAATAGCCTATTAAATCTATATCACTATATTTATCAGCAATAGAATCATATATATCAATTAAAAATTTTTTTATATTTTTAGAATTAAATTTAATAGAATTTAAACCATGCCCTGGTAAATCATAACATATTATTTTATCATAAAAATTCTTTAATCTTTCATTTATAAGTTTAAAATCTTTACTACTTGATAATAATCCATGAAGACATATTAATGCTTTCATTTAATATTCACCATAATAAATTATGATTTTAAAAAATAAAAAGACACTATTTTATAAAATCTTTTGACTTGAATCATATTTAATTATATAATTATAAAAAGGAGGAATTATTTATGCAAGCATTAGATATAGTTATTATAATTTTACTTTTAATCATAGCTTATCTTATAGGTTCTATTCCCTTTGGTGTTGTTTTAGGAAAACTAATATGTAAAAAAGATATTAGAGAATTTGGTAGCAAAAACATTGGTACTACTAATGCAATTAGAGTTTTAGGAAAAAAAGTTGGTTATTTAGTATTCTTTTGTGATGTTTTTAAAGGAATGCTTATGATGATAATTGTAAAAATATTAGCAGTTAGTAATATATGGATTAATCCAATTGAATTTGATATTTTCTTTTATGGTGCTGCAGCTATTTTAGGACATTGTTGTTCTATATTTTTAAAATTCAAAGGTGGTAAAGCAGTAGCTACATCATTAGGTGTTGTATTATTTTTAACACCTATTCCAGCGATAATTTGCTTAATAGTTTTTGCAATAATATTTTATACAACAAAATATGTATCTCTCGCTTCTACTGGTGCAACGTTTGCAGTTCTTATAACAGCTTGGATTTTATACATCTTCGGAGTAAGTAATGTTACAAACTTTGGATTATATTTTATTGCAAAACCTAGTCTAATTGTAGCAATATTATATAGTGTACTTGCTTTAGTAATATTATTAAGACATATAAAAAACTATAAAAGATTAATAAACGGAACAGAAAATAGATTCAAAAAATAAAAATTTGGTTCAAAAAGAACCATTTTTTTATTTCAATTCTTGATAATGCTTTAACGCTTCAGCAAATCTTTGGTAGTGCACAACCTCTCTTTGACGTAAAAAAGAAAGCGGTGCTAATATTTCAGGATTATCAGTTAAATCCATTAAATGTTCATATCCTGCTCTTGCCTTTTGTTCTGCAGCCATATTCTCATTTAAATCACTTATTACATCTCCTGTAGATGCTATATAAGAGGTAGTAAAAGGATTTCCAAAACTATCTGATGGATATATACCTAAACCATGCTCAGTATAATTATTCTCAAAGTTATAGTTTTTTATTTCATCTAAAGAAGCTCCTTCAGTTAAGCCTTTAAGCATAGCCATCAATATTTCAACATGTGCTAGTTCCTCTGTTGCAATCTCCATTAAAAGATTTTGCCCTACTTTATCTGGCATTGTTGGAGCCTGCATTAAATATCTAACTGCAGAAGCAAGTTCACCTTGTGCACCACCAATTGTTGTAATCATTATTTTTGCAAACTCTAAATTTCTTTTGGTAATATGAACTGGAAATTCTAGTTTTTTTTCATAACTCCACATTATTTAACCTCCCAAGTATTTTTTCTTTCAACAAAACCATCAAATATACTTGAACAAGATTTTAATGCTTTATATTTGGTTTCAATAAATTCAGTTAATTTATTCTTTTCAATATTAACTTTTTTTAAAGTTTCAATAGCGTCTAAATTATCAGGATGTGTACAAATAAATAATGTTAATTCTATTGAAGCAAAACTATAAACCTGTAACATAAAAATTAATTGTTCTTCTTCTGTAAGTTCATTAATATCTGTTAATATAAATTTATAACTTGAAAATAAATTTTGCCAAATAGATCCTTTTAAAAATCCTTTTTCTATATCACTATCTAAAAGAAATTCCTGAGAGTTAATTTCTAATGTTTTCAATTTTTTCACTCCCATATTTATACTATGTTTATATATAATTTAAATATGGGCAAAAAGAAAAGCTGATATAAAATCAGCTAATTTCTTTTTTTAATTTATCTTTCAGCGATTGCAGATACTGGGCATACTGCTTCACAAGCACCGCAATCAATACAAGTATCTTCGTCGATTACTGCTACATCATTAACAGTGATTGCTGCTACTGGGCATTGGTCAGCACAAGTTCCACATCCGATACAAGTATCATTAACAAATCTAGGCATCTTTTCTTCCTCCTTTTATTGTTATTAATATTTTACCATTTTTATTAGATTTTGTCCACTATGATTTTAATTCGTATAATATTTTTAATAAATTAAATAACAAGTTACTTGAATTTTTAAAAAAATAGTGTAAAATATAGCATAGGAGTGATAAAATTATGAGACTTGAAATTTGGCAATTTATTTTAATTCTTGTATTAGAATTAATTGTTGTTGCAATTATTACATTTATTTTAACTAGAAAATTATTTGCTAGTCAATTAAAGAAAAATCCACCAATTAACGAAAAAATGATTCGTGCAATGATGACTCAAATGGGTAGAACTCCTTCAGAAAAACAAGTTCGTGCTGTTATGAAGTCAATGGAGGATGCAAAATAAAAAATGGTCAATGACCATTTTTTTATTTATAATTATTTTTCAATTCTTCCATATTTATTAAGTAAATATATATTCCATACGCTTTCTGAGCCAATCCATTTTAATGAAGCACTATCTGCTTCAGGATAACGATTACTACCCCAAGATTCTTTATGTTCCCATAAACCATGTGAAGCACGATTATTAATTAAATTATCCAAATATTGATTTATTTTATCTTCTAATATGTTATCAAATTTAGTATCCATTAAATATAAAGGGAAATTAAAATTAGTATCATCTAAATGTTTTTTAGTTTCTGATAATAACCTTGATTCAATCTTTTCACATTCTGTTTCAAACATATTAACTTTTCTTAAAGATCTAAGTAAATAACTATAACTAATTAATTCATACTCATTCCAATTATCATTTTTTTCTATTTCAGCAAAAACATAGCCTATTTGTTTTAAAGCTTTTTTATAATATGCTTTATTTTCAGGCATTAATTCAATTATAAAACCTAATATTGCTGCTGTTGGATGAACTTTCCAAATAGGATAAAAATTATTTGTATAATTATATTTTTCACTATGAGCATAATTATCATTTGATTCAACTAGTGGATTCCAAAAGCCATCTACTAAATTACATCTATTAAATAAATAATTACCAATTTTATTTATTATTGTTAAATATAATTCACTATCTACCTTTTTATTAAAATTTAATGAAGATAAAATTCTTAAAGCTTCATATGTTTGATATACACTAGAATTAGGATTATAATTATCTATTTCTAATGCATTACCAATACCACCATCTTTAGTCATATAAAGCATCAGTGAATCTAAAACAAAATCCTTACATTCATCATCTAGTATCGCATTAAAAATAGAAACATCAATATCTCTAGCCTTATTAAACATTATTCTTTCAATATCTAATATGTCTTCTTTTGTTAGTTTTAACACTAAAATCACCTCTTTATTAATTTTATAATAAATTATAAAAAAAATAAAGATTAAGTTATGTTTTTTATTAACCAAATATGTTAAAATAGAGTTAAGAAGGTGAAAATATGCATTTTACAAGATATTATATTTTAAAAGATTCAATATGCTATATAGATGATAAAATTAAATGTAATCAAAATATAACAAATACAAATATTTTTAAATATGCAATGTTTTATGATATAGGAAAATATTATAATTTTTTCAAACCATTTAAAAAAGATAAATATAATTTATCAAAAGAAATAAATGCAAATTTTTTCTCATTTTTAGAAGAGTGTATGGATAATGCATATATTAATTCATCTTTAGAACAACAATTATTTTGTTATTATTTACTAGCTTCATATATTATTAATAAATATTTTAACGATTATATAAATAATTTTAATAATCCTAATGAAGCTGATAATACATTAGATGTATATTATTTTAATAAAAATAAAAAATTAAAATTACATCAAACTAATATTTCACATTATTTTTTTGATTCATTTTATTTAAATGAATCTGATAAAGAACTTCTAAATAAAGTAATAAAAAGACAATTTGGTTTTTTTTGTAGTGATGCATATTTTGATAATTGTTATAATTTTTTAAAATTTTATTATAATTATCTTTCTAAAAGTAAGACGGGTTTTAAAAAAATAATTTATTTATTATATGATTTTTTATTAAATCATAAAAAAAATATAAAAGCTAAATATTTTCTTTTACCTAAAAAGATTGATACAACAATTTTAAATTTAAATAAAAAAGATATATTAATAAATAGTAATAAAGTAAATTATAATATAACTGAATTATATAATGTTGTTTTAAAAGAAATAAAAAAAGGTTATGAGGCATTAAATATTTATTTTAATCAAGAACAAAATTTAAAATCATTTAATAAATTATATAAAAAAATAGACTAGAAACTAGTCTATTACAAAATGATGGGTGTTAAAAATTTATTTAAAAAAACATTAATCTTTCAGCAACTAGTACTGGATAAGATAATTGATAACCATTAGCTAATTCTTCTTTATTAGTTTGTAGTCTTCCTTTAATTAATATTGGAAGACCTTTTTTTAAATTATCATTAGCAAAATCAATTAAATAATCCCAAACAACTATGTTAAAGAAATCAGTTTCATATTCTCCTTTAGAATTTTGAAAACTTCTATTAACTGCAAGCCTAATATTCATTACTCTTTTACCATCTTGCAATTCTTTAATTTCAGGATCTTTAACTATTCTTCCTAGTAGCATAAAATAATTATACATATTTTTCCTCCTTTTTTTGATATATATGCTTTAAGTTTCCTCCTTCCGATATAAATATATCAAAAATTAAATAGAAATCATAATTTCTATAAAAGAAACATGTTTAAGTAATAAATATTTTTTTATAAAAAACTGTATATTAAAACAAAAAAAATCCTAAATTAATAGGATTTTTTGTTATCAATTATAAAATTTTAATAATTAAGCTTAAAATATAACAATTTTTAAAATTATTTTCCAGCTAATTCTAGTGCAATTTTCATCATATTAGTGAAATTCTTTTGACGTTCTTCAGCTGAAGTAACTTCATGACTAATAAATGAATCAGAAATAGTTAATAAGCATGCTGCTTTTTTACCTGTAGCCTTAGCATTAGCAAATAAAGCAAAACTTTCCATTTCAACACATTTACAACCAAATTTATCATGAACTTCCTTCCAACGATTTGCATCGCTTGAATAGAATACATCACTTGAATGAATTTTAGCTTCTTTTAAAGGTATTCCTAATTTTGTTGCAGCATTCTTTAATCTATTATTAATTGCAGCAGAACTCTTTAATGATTTTGAACGCATACCAAATGCTGTTTTAGCAAAAGATGATTCAGAATATGCATCAGTAACTAATACAGTATCATAAACCTTTAAATCAGCATCATAAGATCCAGCAGATCCGATTCTAACTATAGTTTCAACACCATAAAATTCAAATAATTCATATGAATAAATACCGATAGATGGCATACCCATACCAGAACCCATTACAGATATTCTTTTACCATTATATAAACCTGTATATCCAAACATATTTCTTGTAGTAGTAAAGCATTCAACATCAGTTAAAAATGTGTCAGCAATAAATTTAGCACGAAGTGGGTCACCAGGCATTAATACTGTCTTAGCAATTTTTGTTTCATCATCACATGCTATATGTGGTGTAGGTATTTTACTCATTTGCATATTCCTCCATTATTTTAGCTCCACAGCTACAACCTATACGATCAGCTCCTGCAGCTATCATTTCTTCAAAAGTCTTTTTATCACGAATTCCACCAGCAGCTTTTACAAGACATTTATCAGAAACTGTTTGTTTCATTAATTTAACATCTTCTACTGTAGCACCTGATGTACCAAATCCTGTAGATGTTTTAACAAAATCAGCACCTGCTTTAACAGAAGCCTTGCAAGCTTCTATTTTTTCTTCATCTGTTAAATAACAACATTCAATAATAACTTTAACTAAAACACCATTTGCAGCATCTACTACAGCTTTAATATCTTCATATACATAGTCCCAGTTATGAGATTTTGCCATACCAATATTAATAACCATATCAATTTCATCAGCACCATCAGCTATTGCTTTTGTTGTTTCATAAGCTTTAACTTCACTAGGTGTAGCTCCTAAAGGAAATCCTACAACTGTACAAGTTAAAACACCTGAATCAGTTAATAATTTATGAGCTAAACTCACATTGCTTGGGTTTACGCATACTGAAGCAAAATGATATTTATTAGCCTCATTACAAAGATTTAAAATATCATCATATGTTGCAGTTGCCTTAAGGTTTGTGTGATCAATATATTTTGATTTTTCCATTTTTTATTCCTCCTATTTACATATCTAATATATCCTTAAGTTTAATTTCTTTTAGTTCCACAGTAAGTGGAGCAAATTTAGATTTTAAAATAATCTTTTTCAATTTACCAACAGCTTTATCATCAACTATTTTTATGTTACTATATCCATCAATTATTTTAAAATATTTATCAGCTTTAATTGATAATTCTTGCATTGCTATATATTTTTTTACCTTAGAATCTGAATAATATAATATGTCAACCCCAGGCGGAATTATAAATGAATTCTCACCATCCCAAGCCATACATACAAAAGCACTTCTTGATTTATCAGTTCTCATAAAGAAGTAATCAGAAAGCTGAACCTTATTTCTATCTAATAAAACCTCTAATTTAGGTTTTCTTAAAATATAATTATAAATTTGAGATAATAAAGCAGAATCAATTCTACTGTATCCTGCAATTTCTTCTTCATTTTTATTTTTATAAGCATTTTTCCATAAATCAAATGTTTTAACTAAAACATTTTTCTTAAATGTTATTACATCCTCATATGATTCATTATAAACAGAAAATTTAAACATTTTAGCAATTTCATCAGCTATATCTAATATTAATTCAACACAATATGTAGGTAATTTAATATCAAATTCAACTCTAAAATTAACATCAAAAAATTTAGGATTTAAACGTTCTAAATGAGGAATTGCACTTTTAGATGATAATATAAAATGAGCATCAAAATCCAAAATAGGGTGATGATAAGTATAATCTCTATTTTCACCATTTTTTTCCAAAGTAACATTTGAATTTGCCTGAAAATAAGTTAAAAGTTCAGTTCTATCGAATACCCTTGTTCCTTCTTTTAAAAAATAGAATTTAAATTGCATTTAATCACCACCAAATCTATCTCTATTATTTTACCATTTTTATATCTCTTTGTCAAAAAATACTATTTTAAATTGTAAATAATTATTAGTTTATCTTATAATTTGAAAGAATTAAATTAGCTTTAATCTCATCGTTCCAAATGTCTTTATTACCAAACGCAATACTTCTTAAACCATAATCTTTAAAATCATCTGCTAAAACAAAATATATATTATATTCACCTTTTTTAACATTTGTAATATCTATATCAAAATTATTATCATATTCTTTAAAATTAAATTTATACATATTATCATTATTTTTTAAAATAATATAAGCATTTTTTGATTTTAATAGATTACCAAAACCAACATTCTTATAATTAATATTAAATGAAATTTTATCATTCGTTTTTTTGTAAGTTACTGTTTCTAAAACAAACCTATAACCTAAGTGATTATTTATAAAATCAAATTCAGTTAAATCTTTATATAAAAAATCTGAGCCTGTATATTTAGTTTTTTTCCATCTTTCAATAACCTTATCATTCCAACTTATATTTAAATAACTTAACTTTAATTTGAACATTTCAGATTCTGCATTATTTAATCTATTGAACTCACTATTTGGCATTGTAACTTCTCCACCATAAGGGCTATTTTCATTTATTTTTTCTAGCCAGTTTGTTTCTTTTTCTCTATCATCATATGTTCCTAAATCAGTACTAGAACCTAAATAGCCATCATTATATACTCCAAGTCTAATATCATCATAATTAAATTTATCTAAAGTTTCTAAAGTATAACCATAATAAGAATATATAAATTTAGGTCTTCTTAATAAAAGCTTTAATGATTTAGGTAAAACCTTTAGATATTCATCAATTAAAATATTATAGGTATCTTGATTTGCTATACTACTTGTATGCATTTCACCCCATGGACCTACCAACCCACATTCAACTGCGGTAATCATTTTTTCATATTTAGAAAATAAATTACCAAGTGATTTAATATGTTTTTTAATCATTGATATTTCTGGTTCCATATTATCATTTCCATCAAATGATGGATCATAGGCAAATCTAATTATTGCTGTAGCTGAAGCATCATCTATTTTTTTAAATAGTTCATCAAGAGAAGTTAACATTTTATCACTTAATTCATAATCTTTTATTCCATTAACTTTTTTACTAAATGCTGAAATATCTATTCTTAAATGTAATAATTGATTATAATTTAAATATCTTTTATTTATATCAGAAACGCCATCTAGACTACATTTAATATATACTGGACTATAAAATCCACAGTCTGGATTTTTTATATAGGTGTTTGATTCATTAAAATATATTTTATCTATATTTGTTAATAAATCAACAATATACTGCGTACTCTTACTTATTTGTTCATCATTAGATATTAAGGCAGTTCCATCATTTTTTTGTAAACCATAATCAGCAAAGCCTGAATGATTTGCTCCACTTATTATATATTCCTTATAGTTACTTGGAAGATTCTTTAAATTATCTTGATATTTTTTCATATTCAAAATATTATCACAAGTTCCATATATACTTATAACATCTAGATTACTACTAGATAAGTCTACTGTAGAATATGCTGCAAAAAGTATTAAACCTTTAACCTTATCTAAATTATTAGCAGTATATGAACTTGCCATTGCTCCACCTAATGAATGACCTGACATATACCAATTAACATCGTATTTATCTATGATACTATCTGCTTTATTTTTATCGAAAACAGCTAAATTAAATGGCATTTTAAATAATATACATAAGATATCATTTTCTGCAAGACTTTTTAAAAGTGGTGCATAAGCTTCTGCTTCAACTTTACCTCCCGGATAAAAAATAATACCTGTATCATATTTTTCAGGTTCAAATAAATAATAATCATCTTTTTTAGATACATTAACATGACTAGATGAATTTAAGGCCTCTTTAGCCTTAGAAGAAGATTTATAATAGATATTAACATAAATACTAAATGCTATTATTACAGCAATAATTAATGTAATAATAGATCCTAAAATAATCCATAAAAGTTTATGAGATTTTCTTTTCTTCATAAATATCACCATATCAATTATACTATAAAATAAAAAAATATAATAGTCTAATAAAAAAGAAAAAATCTACAATTTGTAGATTTTAAACTAATTTTGGTTGATTAATTCCTTAATCGTTACATTTCCTATCATAATATCAGTAAAATTAATTGTAAACTTTTCACTATATTTATTCACTTTAGATTCAACACATAAAAATCTTTGATAGATACCTAATATCTTTGATGGTGCTTCTATCACTTTATTTCTTCTATTATGTATAGATACATGTATTAATTTAGACTGCTTATATATGCCCTCTAATTTTTCTTTGATTTGATTTAATTGTAAATCAGCTAAAATATTTTCCATTTTTTCTCCTTATCAATATTATTAATTATACCATTTTTTTAAAATTAAATGTAAGAAGA
>CAZQOM010000022.1:0-14332 GCA_964595145.1 uncultured Anaeroplasmataceae bacterium
AAAATGGTATAAAATCTAAAACACTATTAACTGATATTATATTAGATAATAAAGTGCCAGAAGAATATTATCTAGATTTTGAAATACCAGAAGAAAAAGAGGTTATATAATGAAACATTATGAAGTTGTTTGTGCACTAATATATAATGAAGAAAATAAAGTTTTATGCTGTAAAAGAGGAAAAGGAAAAGCGTTAGAGGGTAAATGGGAATTTCCAGGTGGTAAAGTTGAAGAAAATGAAACTTTTGAAGAAACTATTATACGAGAAATAAAAGAAGAATTAAAAACAATAATAAAACCTATAGAATATATAGATAAATCATATTATGAATATAAAAATATTAAGCCATATGATGATTTTTCTATCACTTTATATGCATATAAATGCATATTAATAGATAATAAGATAACTTTAACAGAGCATAGTGATATGAAATGGTTAACAAAAGAGGAAATGCAAAATTATGATTTTGCTGAAGCTGACAAGCCTTTTATAAAATAATATATAAAAATATTTTTAAAAAATGGACTTCTAAAGTAGATAAATAATGTGATATGTTATTAATTTAAATATTATAATAAGATTGCTTACTAATAATATGTAGGTAATCTTTTTTTTATATTTATAAATAATAAAATATTAATTTTAAAATCTATTTATTACCATTTATAAATAATTTATAATATACAACACCAATTTATATTAATTTTTAATTTATGATATAAATAGTAATTAGTATAATATAATATATTGAATTTATATTCCATCAAATTAAAGGAGGTTATAATAAAAATAATAATTTAACATAAAAAAATCTAAAGATATATTTAAATTTTAATATTGAAAGTTTATTTTGATCATTTTAAATTATAATGATGCACATATTTATATAAATATTTTAAAAAATCTATAATATAAGTTGGTTAATTATTTATTATAGGAGTAAAAGGTATGAATGAAACTAAAAAAAGTAATGTAGTAAAAGTAAATGTAACAAGAGAATTTTCAAATACAGTAGATGGAATCGCAAGATTATTTGAAATCTTAATTAGAAATTCTAATAAAAAAGAAAAAGAAGAAAAGAAAGAAGATTAATATAAAGGAAATGGTGCTTGAAAATGTTATCAATAAAAATGTGCGATATATGGTAGATTATCTCGTGCTGATGCTACATTTGATGATGTTTAAAGAATGCTTAAATGTAATAGAAGTCAAACAGTTCCAATAAATAGAAATAATTATAAATCTTTATTTTACTGTCCTAATTGTCTAAGTCCTTTAAAATATAGTTATTCTTATAAAAGAGAATATTATGAATGTAAGAATAAAGTTTCTAAAAATAGAGTAAGAATAAAAAAGGCAGTAATATATGCAAGAGTTAGTGTTGAATCTATTTATACTAAATAAGAATCAATATCAAACCAAATAGATTATTTATTAAAGTATGCTTAAAATAATAATTTTAAAATTATAGATATTTATCAAGATGATGGAAAAACTGGTTTTAATCTAGAAAGAGATGGAATCAAAAAGTTATTTAGTGATATGAATAAAATATACAAAAGAAAATTTAAGTGTATTTAAAACATTAATTGAAGAAATTACATTTAAGAAGTTTGGTATATTAAATTTTGATATTCATATTAAATATAAAATGTAGTTAATATATATATTATTTTTATATATCAAAGGAAATGATACTTTAAAATGCTTGAAATCAAGACTAATAAATTGTTATTAAATATGTCTTATTTCGATAAAAAAATCAGGATTTTCAAAATTAAATTCGATTAGAATATTATTTCTATTTAATTTGGAATTTTTAATAATACTTCCTTTTAAAAATAAGATAGAATTCATATATCCAAAATCAAAAACTTCAAAAGAAATATTATCATTAATAATTATTTTGATGTCTGATATTTTACCACTTATTTTTCATTTTTTAATTTTATATAAATATACATTAATAAAATCCTTTGTATTTTTTCAAAATATATAATCATTTTATATTCAGGTTTTTGATTAGAACTATATGTATTTAAAAAAATAAATTCAATAAATTTATCATTTATATTAATTATTATATCCATTCAAAATCACCTATTCTTATTTAAATTAACTTAATTATAAAAATTTTAATTAATAAATATAATATAGTTGGTTTTACAAATAATATTTGAAAAAAATAAAAAAAAACTTACGTAAAAATAATAAAAATGTTAAAATATATCTAACGAGCAACTAATATAGTGTAAGTCCAGTTAATGGATTTACACTATTTTTTTTGTTTAGAAAGGATTGATGAAAATGAAAGAAAATAAAATGGCTTTAGAGCCTATAAAAAAAATATTTTTAAAAATGGGAATTCCTATGATTATATCAATGGTTTTACAAGCATTATATAATGTAATTGATAGTATTTTTGTAGCAAATATAAAAGGAAGTGGAGCTATAGCTAATGAAGCTTTAACATATGCTTTTCCTATTCAAATATTAATCATTGCTATAGGGGTTGGAACAGGAGTAGGATTAAATACATTACTGTCAAAAAGTTTAGGCGAAAAAAATTATGATAAAGTAAATAAAATAGCTGGTAATGGTATTTTTTTAAGTTTATTAATATATTTTATATTCTTAATATTTGGACTTTTTGGTTCTAAATGGTTTATTTCTTTATTTACTAGCGATGAAGAAGTATTAAAAATAGGAACAGAATATTTAATGATATGTAGTTCATTATCACTAGGTTCTATTGGTTTTACTATATATGAACGTTTTTTACAAGCTACAGGAAAAACACTTTATTCAACAATAGCTCAAATATCAGGAGCTATTATAAATATAGTATTTGATTATATATTGATATTTCCGTTAAATATGGGTGCTACAGGTGCAGCACTTGCAACAGTTATGGGACAATTTATTTCTTTATTTATTGCGATGATATTTCACTATACTTTAAATAAAGAAATTAATTCTAATATAAAATATATTAAACCAAACTTTAAAATTATAAAAGATATATATAATATCGGATTTTCTGCAGCATTAATGCAAGGATTATTATCAATAATGATGGCATTAATGAATGCAATTCTTAAAACATCAAATGTATCCTCAACAATTCTTGTAGGTTCTTTTGGAATATATTATAAAATTCAACAAATAGCTTTATTTTCATGTTTTGGATTATCGAATACAATAATAACTATATTATCATTTAATTATGGTATGCAAAATAAAAAAAGAAGTATAGAATGTATTAAATATGGCATTATAGATACTATAATAGTATGTTTAATATTAACAATTATATTTGAAATATTTGCAAAGCCGCTTTCTTTAGCATTTGCCTTAAATCAAAAATCTACAAATGAACTTGTAAATACATGTATGATTGCAGTTAGGATAGCATCTATAGGTTATATATTTATGGGAATTAGTATAGCTATACAAGGAATATTACAAGCATTAAGATATTCGCTATTACCATTTATTACAGCTTTACTAAGATTAATTATATTTGTTTTACCACTTGCCTATATATTTACATTAACAGATAATGTAATTATTTTATTATGGTGGACATTTCCTATAGCTGAAATATTAACTTCTATTATTTCTATAATTATTTTAATTATAATATATAGGAAAAAAATTAAAATTTTGAAATAAAAAAATTAGAAAAAAATAAAAAAATTTGTTAAAATTATATTGTATAAAAATCAAGTACAATCATATGTTTTCATATATTTATTTGTATTCTTTCATACAAAAATTAAAAAGGAGGCATATTAATGAAAAGAGTTAAAGCTGCTTGTTTATATCAAACTATAACTTTTCTTTTAGATCCTAGCGTAGAAAAACAAATTGCCCTAGATAAAGTTAAAAGTGAAGTTTCAAATTACAAGTCTAATATTAATTCTAACATGCAAATTTTAAAAGAAACATGTAATGATGATGGTTCTGTTGAAATAGAGGTTAGAAAAGCAGTCAGTGGATATTCAGTTGGAAATTATTTTGATTAAGAAAAAAAGAGGCTTCATTTATATTGAAGCCTCTTTAAATTCTTTCATTTAATTTTTTTAAAGCATTAAATGTTTCATCTGATAAATCATGCTCTATTTTACAAGCATCATCTTCAGCACTTTTAGGATTAACACCTATTTTTTCAAACAATTCAGTTAATGTTTTATGTCTATCATATATTTTTTCAGCAATATCTTTTCCCTTTTGTGTTAAAAATATATGACTATTTTCATCTATAATTAAATAATTATCTTCCTTTAATTTTTTTAACATAATAGAAACTGAAGGTTTTGAAAAACCTAAATGATTAACAATATCTATTGCATGTATTTCTTTTTGTAATTTGGATAATCTAAGTATTGTTTCTAAATAATTTTCTCCTGACTCTAATAAAGACATAAATAACACCACCAATAAATATATTATACTTTAAAAAATAATAATTTAAAAGATTATTTTTTCTTTTTATTATTCTTTTTCTTTTTTTCTTTTTCGTTCATTTTAGATTTTTTTTGATTATTCATACATCTATTTGTTAAATCATCATTATTATTTCTACAAATTTCATTCATTTTTTAAAATCACCAATAAATTATATACAAAATTTATTTAAAATATGATAAAATATTCTTTAGGTGATGAAATGAAAATTAATTTAAAAAACACAAGAAATACTAGAAGTTTATCAGATTTAATAAATAAAGATGGACTTCATATTAAAGATAATTTATTAATTAGAAGTGATGCATTAAATAAAATTAATGAAGATGATATTTACATTTTAAAAAATAAATATAATCTTAAAAGAATAATAGATTTAAGATGTGATAATGAAACTAAAAATAATCCTGATGTTTATATAGAAGATGTAGAATTATTTTTAAATCCGATTTTACCTAGTCAAAGAGTAGGTGTGACTAAAAAAGGTAATGATGATGAGGATTTTAAAGACTTTGTTATGGCTATTCATAAAAATGGTGCAAATAGTTCAGTTGAATTTATGAGTAAAGTATATAAAGAAATAGTAACTACTGATTTTTCTAATAATGCTTATAGTTCATTTTTAAAAATATTATTAAATCCTGTATCAGGTTCTACATTATGGCACTGTAGTGCTGGAAAAGATCGTGCAGGGTTTGCAACTATTTTATTGCTTTATATTCTTGATTTTGATATTGATGTTATTATAACTGATTATTTAAGTACTAATTTGTTTTATGCAAATAATGTTGATAGATTAACTTTAGAATATGGTGAAGAATATAAAGAAGTATTAAAAACAGTTTTTGGTGTTAATAAAGAGTATATTAAAGTATTATTTACAAATATTAATAATACATATGGTAGTTTTGATAATTATTTAGAAAAAGGATTAAAATTTAGTAAGAGCGATAAAGAAAAATTAAAATTAATTTATTTGGAGGAATGACAATGAATCTATATGAATTATTGACTAATTATAAGCATTTAGCTGTAGTTGACCGTATGATTAATCAAATTGAAGAAGATGATGATTTAGTTATTATAGATAGAATAATTAAAAATGAAAAAACATATTATAAAATTTCTTCAACAAAAAAATTTTGTAGTTATACAGGAGCTATTTCAACAAATTTAGTATTAGATGCTAAATTAAATGTTGTAAAACAAGAATGTGGATGTTTAGAATATTATAGAAAAAAACAATGTGTACATGCTACGCTTTTATATGCTTCAGCATTAAGAATATTAAATGAAGAAAGATATAATAAAGAAATAAATAAATATAAAAAATCTAAATTAGCTTATGAACAAGAAATTATTTTAAATGATTTAGCTACTGATTTAAGAACTAATTCAACATATTTTAAAAAAATTCATTTAACTCCAGAAATATATAAAGAATCAAATCAATATTATTTATCACTTAGAATAGCTTATGATAAAGAATATATGGTTAAAAGTATATCCGAATTTATTAATTTGATTGAAGAAAAGAAGTTTTATGCATATGGACAAAAACTTTCTTTTATTCATTCATATGAAATGCTAGATGATGAATCTAAGGAATTTTATGCGTTTTTATTAGGTACTTCTCATGAAAATGCATTAAAAAGTATTAATATAAAAAAAAGTCAATTCCTAAGAATATTAGAGATATATCATACATCTAAAATATATTATGGTAATGAATTTAAAAAGCCTAAATTATATCAAATAAATGAACTTGAAAAAATTAATATTATTTTAGATGAAGAAAGTCTTCATCTAGATATATCTAAGGATTTAGAAGAATTAGTTTGTGGTATAAATAATGCATATTTTTATAATGATGAAAATATTTATTATTACCATTTCAAAAAAAGAAATGAAGCAATATTATTTAATTCATTATTTAAATGTAAAAATAATTCTTTATGGATAGAAGCTAATGAAATTGATTTCATCTCAAATTTATTACCTATGATAAAAAAAGATATTATAATTAATGATGATTTTTATAAAAAATATAAATTACCAGATGTTATAATAACTTCATATTTTGAATATCAAAATAATAATATTGTAAATAAAATAAATATTGATGTAGAAGATAAATATATTAATACTCCATATGTTAATCAAATACTTGATACATATTATCAGTTATTAGAATCATTTGGATTTATAAAACAAAAAGATGATTTATATATATTATCTAAAATTGAAGAACAATATGCTTTTTTAACAGCTGATTTAACAGCATTTAAAAATTATGGTGAGGTATATTTTGATAAATCTATAAAAAAAATTAAATTAAAAAAATCTGAAAGGATTCAAATATATGTATCATTTAATGTTGGTTTATTAGATTTTAAATTTGATTCTAAAGAATTATCAATAGATGAAGTTAAAGCTATGCTTGATGCATATCATGATAAAAAAAGATTTGTTAAATTAAAAAATGATGTTATTTTAGAAGTTAAAGAAGAAGATGTTAAGGAATTAAATAATTTCTTAGAGGATTTTAATTTAAATAAAGATGATATAGGAAAAAATTTGAATAAACCTATTAATTATTTATTAAAACTTGTTGAAGGTAAAAGTGATTCTATTCATTATGATGATAAAATATATGAAATGGTTAAAAATGTTTTAGAATATAAAAATAGTGATATTTTGCCAAATGAAACATTTGCTAAAGTTTTAAGACCATATCAATTAGATGCTTTTAAATGGCTTTCAATGCTTGCAGAATTTGGATTTGGTGGTATTTTAGCTGATGATATGGGACTTGGTAAAACACTAGAAATAATATCATTTTTAGCTAGTGATAAAATAGATAAACCATCTCTTATTGTATGTCCTATGAGTTTAGTATATAACTGGGAAAATGAGTGTAAAAAATGGAATTTAAATATAGCAGTTAATTTAATTATGGGTAGTGCTATAGAACGTGAAAATATTATAAATAATATTAACGAAAATAGTAAAAGTATTTATATTACCTCTTATGATTCTTTAAGAAGAGATATAGAATTATATAATAAAGAATTTAGAATGATAGTAGCTGATGAAGCACAATATATTAAAAATCAAAATGCTTTAAAATCAACCGCAATAAAACAGTTAAAATCTGAACTAAGATTTGCACTTACTGGTACACCTATTGAAAATGGTTTAGCAGATTTATGGAGTATTTTTGATTATTTAATGCCAGGTTATTTAGCAGATTATAATCATTTCAAATCTCGTTATGAAACTCTTATAATGGAAGATGACCAAGAAACGTTAACATTGCTTAAAAAAAGAGTTCAACCATTTATATTAAGAAGAACTAAGAAAAGTGTTTTAACAGATTTACCTGCTAAAACAGAAGAAGTTTATTATTGTAAAATGGAAGATAAACAAAAGGAAATATATCATAACTTTGTTGAAAAAATTAAAAATGAATTAAATAAAGATGGTAATAGTATATTAGCTTTAATCATGAGATTAAGACAAATATGTATTACTCCAGAATTAATATATGAAGAAGAAATAGCAAGTGCTAAACTAAATTTAGCTATAGAATTAATTAATAGAGCTATATCATCTAATCATAGAATTTTATTATTTTCACAGTTTTCTAGTGTATTTCCTATAATATCACGATTACTTGATGCTGAAAATATTTCTTATTATATTATTGATGGAACAGTACCAGCAGCAAAAAGAATGGAACTAGTTGATAGCTTTAATGAAGATACTAATATAAAAGTATTTATGATATCTTTAAAAGCTGGCGGTACAGGACTTAATTTAACTGGAGCTGATATGGTTATTCATTTAGATCCTTGGTGGAATGTATCTGCAGAAAATCAAGCAACAGATAGAGCTTATCGAATAGGTCAAACTAAAAATGTTCATGTTATTAAATTGGTTTGTAAAGATTCAATAGAAGAAAAGGTTATGTTATTACAACATTTGAAAAGTGAATTAGCTGAACAGGTATTAGTTAAACAAGAAAAGAAAATTAATTTAACAAAAAAAGACATTTTAGAATTAATATCTTGACAAATAATTAAAAAATGATATAATCTTATTGAGAATGATTCTCAATAAGGTGAAAATATGAAAAAAAGGATGACTACTCAAAAAAAGATTGTATATGATTCTTTAGAATATCTAGGACATTCAAGTGTTGAATCTTTAATTGAATATATTAATAATAATTATTGTAATATTTCTCTTGCATCAATTTATAGAAATATTAATTCATTATTAGAAGATGAAAAAATCAAATATGTTAAATTAAAGGGGAAAGATGTTTTAGAGACTGTTAAAGAAGAACATATTCATTTTGTTTGTAATATTTGTGGATTAGTTTATGATACACCAATTAATAAAAACAAAGTAATAAAATGTTTTTCTAATGATTGTATACATCAAGTAAATGATTTTGATTTAGTTTTATATGGCGTATGTCAAGAATGTATAAGAAAGGGGAATGAATTATGAAATACGTTTGTAAAGTTTGTGGTTATGTTCATGAAGGAGATGAGGCACCAGATAAATGTCCTGTATGTAAAGCTCCAAAAGAAAAATTTGAGGTACAATCAGAACAATTAAAATGGGCTTGTGAACATGTAGTAGGTGTTGCACAAGATGCACCTGAAGATATTAAGGCTGATTTAAGAATGAATTTTGAAGGTGAATGTAGCGAAGTAGGAATGTATCTTGCTATGGCTAGAGTAGCTTATAGAGAAGGATATCCTGAAGTTGGTCTATATTATGAAAAGGCTGCTTGGGAAGAAGCAGAACATGCTGCTAAATTCGCTGAATTATTAGGTGAAGTTGTTACATCTTCAACTAAGAAAAATCTTGAATTAAGAGTAGCTGCAGAAAATGGCGCAACACAAGGAAAATTTGATTTAGCTTTAAGAGCTAAAAAAGAAAATTTAGATGCTATACATGATACTGTTCATGAAATGGGAAGAGATGAAGCTCGTCATGGAAGAGCATTTGAAGGATTATTAAATCGTTATTTTAAATAATCATTATGAGGACTAGGAAACTAGTCCTTAATTTTCTTTTTTATTTACAAAAAAATCACATAATTTTATGGTATAATAAAGTCACTAATAAAATAGGAGGAATTTAATATGAAATTTTATAAAACATTATTATTAGGAACTATTTGTCTATTTTCTTTATGCTCTTGTTCAAATAAAAGTAATTCTAATGAACCTATAGAACAACCTGCAAATACAACTACAGTTGAATATTTAAATAGAAATGTTACTTATACTAGTACTACACTAGAAAATGGCAGTGTTGAAGACACTGTAGATATGATATATGATAGTGTAGTAGCAATTGATGCATATCAAGATAAAAGCTATTATGGAAGTGGTAGTGGTGTTTTATTTGCATATGATGAATTATTTAGTTATATTGTAACTTGTCATCATGTGATAGAAGATTGTCAAAATTTTATGATAACTTTTTCAGATAATGAACAAATAGAAGCTAAACTTGTTGGTGGAGATAAAAAAAGTGATATTGCTGTATTGTCAATAGAAAAAACTAATTTAACTTATTCAGCTTGGTTTGAAAATACAGATACTTTAAGATTAGGTTCTAAGGTTATATGTATAGGTAATCCATTAGGTACATTACCAGGAAGTGTTTCAACAGGAGTTGTTTCTTATAATAATAGACTTATCCCAGTTGATACATATAATGAACTTTATTTAATTCAAACTGATGTTGCAATAAATTCTGGTAATTCTGGTGGAGGTTTATTTAATTCTGCAGGAGCTTTAATAGGTATAGTTAATGCTAAATATTCATCTACTGGAATTGAGGGTTTAGGTTTTGCAATACCAGCAAATCAAGCAAGAGAAATTGTAGATAGTATTTTAGAAACTGCTAAATATGATACATCAACTAATTCTTGGGAAAAAGGATATGTTATTGGTCGATGGGAAATAGGATTTACTTTAGGTTATGGTGGATATGGTTTTACAAGAACTATTATAGGTATAGCTGATGTTGGTACTAATACTACTTATTCTGATTATAATAAATTAGAAAAAAATGATGTTTTAAATAGTATTACAATTAATTATCAAGATAGTAATAAAGAGGTTAAATCATTAACTAATATTTCAGCAAAAACTATGACAGTTGATGATGTATATGAATTTATTTATGATGCTGATTTAAAAATAGGTGATGTACTTGTTTTTGATATCACAAGAAATGATAATAAAATAACTGTTGAAGTACCAATAATTCAATATTGTTATTCAATTTAAGTCCTTATTGTAGGACTTTTTTCTTGTTTTATATCGCTTTTTTTGATATACTATTATACGTGAAAAAAGAAATGAGGTATAATTATGGCAACATATAAAGATTTAGCTAATTTAATTTATCCAGATATAAATTTAACAATAGAGGATTTAGAAAAAAAATATCCTAAAAGAGATTTAAAAGATGATCAAATGGTTATAAGATTTGCACCATCACCAACTGGATTTTTACATACAGGAAGTTTATTTACATCTTTTGTTGATTGGTATTATGCAATGCAAAGTAAAGGTGTATTTTATATAAGATTAGAAGATACAGATACTAAACGTGAAATTGCAGGTTCAGGAGAATCTTTAATTGAACAATTAAAAGCTTTTGATATAATACCTGATGAAGGATATTTTTCTGAAACTTTAGAAAAAGGTAATTATGGACCATATAAGCAATCTAATCGTTCATTTATTTATAATACTTGCATTAAGCATTTAATTGAAATTGGTAGAGCTTATCCTTGTTTTTGTTCTGCAGAAGAATTACAAGAATTAAGACAGGAACAAGAATCAAGAAAAGAAATACCAGGATATTATGGTAAATATGCTAAATATCGTGATTTTCCAGTTGATAAAGCAATGGAAAAAATATTAGCAGGAGATCCATATATTATTCGTTTTAAATCAATGGGAAATCATAATAATAAAATTTCATTTCATGATGAAATAAAAGGTGATTTAGAATTAACTGAAAATGATCAAGATATAGTTATTTGTAAATCAGATGGTCTTCCTACGTATCATTTTGCCCATTTAGTAGATGATCATTTTATGAGAACTACACATGTAACACGTGGAGAAGAGTGGTTACCTAGTTTGCCTATTCACTTAGAATTATTTGATTCAATAGGATTTGAAAGACCTAAATATGCTCATTTACCAGTTATAATGAAAGTTGATGAGAATGGTACAAGAAGAAAATTATCAAAAAGAAAAGATGCAGAAGCTGCAGTAAGTTATTTTTTAGAACAAGGATATCCTAAATACGGATTCTTAGAATATTTATTAACTATTGCTAATTCAAATTATGAAGCTTGGCGTGATAATAATTTAGATAAACCTTATACTGAATTTAAAATGTCTTTTGATAAAATGTCACTTGATGGTGCATTATTTGACATTGCTAAAGTTGCAAATATTTCTAAAGAAAGAATGGCTTATAGAAAAGCTAATGAACTTGCATTAGAAGTAAAAGAGTGGGCTCATGAATATCATCCTGAATTTTATCAAAAAATAATTAAAGATGAAGATTTCTTTATTTCAATATTAAATATTGAAAGAGAAAAAGAAAAACCTCGTAAAGATTATGCAAAATATTCAGATATATATCCAATTATTTCATTTTTCTATGATGATGTTTATGAACAAATAAATAAAAATGAATTAGAATGGAATCCAAATATTTCTAAAGATGATATTAAATCTGTTCTTCAAGATTATCATGATACAATTAATTTAAATTTAAATGAAGAAGAATGGTTTAATTCTATTAAAGAGTTAGCTGTAAGACATGGATTTGCAGATAATATTAAAGTATGGAAAAAGGATAAAGAATCATATAAGGGTCATGTTGGTGATGTTTCTGAATTCTTAAGAATAGCATTATCAGGAAGAAAAAATTCTCCAAATCTTTATTATATAATACAAATTTTAGGTGAAGAAAAAACCAAAAATAGAATCGAAAATATTATAAAAACTTTATAAAAATACTTGAAAAAAAATTTAATTATGATATATTTATATATGCGTTTTAAAATGCATATATAAAATGGCCTGTTGGTGAAACGGTTTAACACATTGCCCTCTCAAGGCAACATTCACGGGTTCGAATCCCGTACAGGTCACCATTTAAAAAGCATAGGTTTGATACAGTGTATCAGACCTTTTTTTGTACTTTTTTATGGTTAGAGTCTCTTACGTATTTTTCTATAACGATTATTAATGTAAAAAAATAAGCAAAATATGGGTTCGAAATTCCTTTTTTATCAAAATTATTCGTTAAACGATTTAAATTGGGTGGTTTCACACTATTAAACGATTATATTTATTTGATATTAATCATGTGATGTGTTGCCATTAAAGTAGATTAATCTTGATGCAGTTAATGTATTGAGATTTTTACAGGAATTTAATATATAAATACATTTGCATTAATATAAAAAAAGAAATATTGTAATTTTATACGAATTAATTATAAATATTTATTATAATTTAATCATAAAATTATATTGGTGAATAATCTTGATTAAATTTTTAAATATATTTATCTCATTATTTTTTATGATTCCCATATATTCATATAATAATAAATCAGCATATATAGTTATAGAAAATACTACTAATAGAATACTTGATGGGAAAAACATTAATAATCAATATCTAGTCGCATCAACCGCAAAAATATTAACTGCAATTACTGTCATTGAAAATTATAATCTTGATGAATATATTATTATAAAAAAAGAAGATACATTAGAAGTAGGTTCAAAAGTTTATTTGAAAGAAAATGAAAAAATAAAAAGAATAGATTTATTACATGCATTAATGCTAAGGTCTGCAAATGATGCAGCATCGGCACTAAGTTTTCAAAATTCAAATGAATTTATAAAAAAAATGAATAATATAGCTAAAAAAATAGGTATGAAAAATAGTGTATTTGTAAATTCAACAGGTTTAGATGAAAAAGAATATAATTTATCAACAGCCTATGATATGGCTATATTAGCTAGTTATGCAAATAAAAATAAAACATTTGTTGATATAGCTAGTAAACATAATTATAAATCATCTTCAAATATTTTTAATTATAATTGGTTTAATAAACATAAATTAGTTACATCAAATGATAACTTTATTTGGGGTAAAACAGGTTTTACTAAGAAATCTAAAAGAATATTAGTTTCAAGTTATTCTAAAGATAATATAAATTTAACTGTTGTAACAATTAATGATTCAAATGATTGGAATAATCATAAAACCTTAGTGGGAAAAAATAGTAAATATAAATTTATAACTATTTTAAAAAAGGGAATATATAATATTAATGATGATATTAATTATTATATTAATATAAAAGAAGATTTAATAATACCAATAAAAGATAAAGAAAAAGAGAAAATTAAAATTATTTTTATGTTATATAAAACAAAATCAAGATTAGAAATATATTTAAATGATAATTTAATTGTAATAAAAAATATGGAAATATATGATAAAAAAAGCATTAATATAGATGATGTAATAGAATTATTTAATAAATAATTATCGTTTTATTGTAAAAATAAAGATTATATGATAAATTATAAATTGAGGTGTTAAATATGAATGAAGTTTTAAATGTAATTAAAAATAGAAAAAGTACTAAGAGTTATAAAGCTGATCCTGTTCCACAAGAATTAATAGATTTAATCGCTGAATCTGGAAGCTATGCTCCATCTGGATTAAATAAACAATCTCCCATCATTTTAGCAATAACTGATAAAAAAATACG
>CAZQOM010000023.1:0-10683 GCA_964595145.1 uncultured Anaeroplasmataceae bacterium
TTTTCCAATATTTATATTTACATTATTAATATTTTTTGATAATTTAAAATTATTAATTTATCAAGAAAAAATAAAATCATTTAAAAAAATATACATATTAGGAATAATTTCATCTATTTTATTAAATTCATTAGAATACTTTATTTTAATTACAAATTCTGGTGATACATATTTTAATGGATTAAATTGGATAGGATTTATTAGCTTATCAATAGAGCCTATTAGTAAATATTTAGGTAATTTTGATTTTGCCTACGTCTATTATATAGTTGTATGTTGTATTTTCAAATATAGTTATAATTTTAGTTTAATAAAAGAAAGTATAAAAAATAATAAATTAATTAATTTTTCTTTATTTATTTTAACTACTATATTGTGTTTGATTTTTTATAAGTTTATAAAGATTAATGATACTTTTTTAGGCATTTTAACATTTATATTATTAATTTCTATATCATTATTATTTTGGTTTATAAAGGAGTATTTATATGCTAGAAAAATTGAAAGAAAATAAAGATGTTATATATAAAAAAACAAAAGCTAATTTAACAATTTATTATCAAGAACATTTATGTAATATATTGGATTTTATGAAATTTTTTTATCCCAGATTATTAGAAAATCAATATGAACAAATAGATGAATTAATACCTGGAATCTGTAAAAAAATAGAAAATGATGATAATAAAATAATTCAATTAATTTTTAGTGGATTATTAATATGTCAAAGAAATAATATATTTTATTGTTTAGATTTATCTAAAGCACCATCTAGAAAAACTGAAGCTTCTTTAGCAGAACCAGATGATGTGTTTGGTCCAAGAGATGGTTTTGTTGAAAATTTTAAAGAAAATATAGCACTTATTAGAACAAGAGTTAAAGATGATGATTTAAATATTGATACAATATCAATTGGTAGAAGAAGTAAAACTATTGTCTCATTGATATCAATTAATAATATTCATAATGATGAAATCAAAAGAAATATTATTGATAATTTAGAAAAAATTGATATTGATGCAATATTAGGTATTGAAGATATAATGAGTTATTTTAATAAAGAAAATATATTTCCATCATACCATTATGTTGGAAGTCCTGATATTGCCTGTAGAAGATTATATAATGGTGAATTTATTTTAGTTATTGATAGAAATTGTGTTGTAATATGCTTTCCTACAACATTAAGTTATTCATCAAGACTTAATATTGATACAATAAATATAAAATTTTTTTCTTTTTTTGAAAGGTTATTTGTTGTCCTATCTGCTATTTTAGCAATCTTTTCTTGTGGACTTTTACATAGTTTTACAGGATATCAATTAGATAGTTTATCATTAACTATATTATCTACGATTAAAAATTCTCAAACAGGTATTTATCTTCCTATCTTTATAGAAATAATAATTATTTTAGGAATGTTTGAATTATATTATTTAATTGGTTTTAGACAAAATAAAATAACAGTATCTCAAACTGTAGTATTAATAGGTGGTATTATAATTGGTCAAAATTTAATTTCATCAGGTATTATAGGCGTATTTATTATGACATTTACAGCTATTTGTTTTTTATTATCTTTTGTTGTAAGTTCTAATATCACAAATATTATTGGAATAAGTATCGCAAGAATATTCATTTTATTATCATCTATTATATATGGTTTATTCGGAATAACTATTGCAGGAATATTGTTAGTATGCTATCTATATAAACAAAAAACATTTGATATACATTATTTTTATCCTTTTTTTCCATTTGATATTAAAGGCATTCATAAATTTTTCTTATCGAGTACTAATCTTAAAATTAATAATAGAGATGAAGCATTAAATGTTAAAAACAAAATTAAAAGGAGAATAAGATGAAATTTATAATAATTTTTTTAAGTATTATTTTTTTGTCATCGTGTAATACATTTGACATATCAAAAACTTTGTTTATTGCAAGTGTTGGTATAGAACAAACTGATGATAAATATGTAGGCTATTTTTATCTACCACTTAGTAGTGATATAGGATCATCAGATTTAAATGATAATAAAGGACAGGGCCATTATGCTAAAACAAAAGGAAATAATATTTATGAACTATTTTATAATTTAGAAAATTCCTCATCATTAACAATTAATTTAAAACATATATCGAGTATAGTATTAAATGAAACTTTATTAAATCATGTATTTATAGAAGAACTATTAAATTATATTAAGTATTCATTAAATGTAGATTTTAATTTTTATATATTTATTACAAAAGAAAAATTAGAAGATATTTATAGTTTTAAAAATCCAAATAAAGAAAGTGTATTAAATTCTTTACTTGTTTCTACAAGTGATGTTGAAAATAATTATTTAGTTACAAAACCACTTCATTTTTTGGCTTTTGCTAGACAATATTATAATAATAAAAGTATTCTTTTACCCTTGTTGGATTTAGAAGAAATATGGAATATAGATTCTAATTATGAAAAAAATTTTCATATACAAAGTGGTATATATTACTATAAAGATAATATAAAAGAAGTTATAAAAAATCCAAGTAGTCCTTATATTAATACAGTTAAATCATTTTATGATAAAATAGATAATAATCTAATTTGTTTTAAAAAATATAAATTTAAAATGGATTATAAAAAAGAAGTAATAAATATTTATTATAATTATCAAGCATATAATCAAAATGATTTAAATGAAGAAAATGTAAATAAACATATTTTAAAAAGAAATTTAAAATATTTAAATGAATTTGAGAGTTTAGATCCATTAAATTTAAATTATTATAGTTATGTTTATAATAAAAAGATATCATATGATAATATTAAAATTAATATTACTCATTTAAGAAATTAAAATAGCACTCAAAGAGTGCTAGATTATTTCTTTCTTTTATTAAATATATATATTCCAATTAAAGAAAGAAAAAGAAGTATTGAAATAATTATTATATTCATATTATTTTTTTCTTTTTTTTCTTCTTCTATAATATTATTAATTATTTTACATTCATATTCTTTAGTATAGCCATCTTCATATTTAAAAATGAATTTTACTTGATAAATACCATTTTTTTCTGGTGTATCTAAATATGTTGTTTTAACCTCTATAGAAGTATATGTCAAATCAATTTTATTATCTTTTAAAAAAAGTGCTAAAAGTTCTTTATCAGAAATTATAGTTTCAGTATGAATATCGTTTAAAACTAATTCTTTATCCTTTGTTTTTATTACAGTCAATTTTATTATAATATCATCAGATTTATTATTAGAATTATCATAAACATTACATATTATTTCATTTTGTTCACCTATAATAATATTTTCTAAACCTAATATATTAATATTAGAAAAAACTGTATCATAATTATCTGTTATATTTAAATTATTAATTATTGCATCTTCTAAATCTTCATTTGAAATATCGACTGTTAATTCGGTATTTTTAGCTTCAATAATAGGCGCTTTAAAATCTCTAACTGATATTATATCAATTTGATTTTTTTTATATCCATTAGAATTTATAATAGATACATATATTTTATAATCTTGAATTTTTAATGAATTGTTATTATAATCATCTTCATAGGCAGATGTGATAATTAATTTATCAGATATATCTCCATCAATATAATCAAAAGAAGTATATCTTGATTTTATTTCATCAAAGGATGATGGATTATCATAATCAACCACATGCATATTTACATAATTATTATTAGCTTTTGCATTTAAGCTAAATAATGATAGTATTAGAAGAATTAATAATAAACTAATTTTTTTCATTCTTTTTATTTTTTATAATAACAAATCCTATTGCACCTAAAATAGGAATTAATGTTAATATATGATACCAATTATTATAATTAGTTTTATTTTCTATTATATTTTCCTCACTATTTATTTCTAAACTATTATCAGTTAATTTTTTCTCATTTTCAGATAAAGAATTAGTTGTTAAAGTTGAGATGGTAGGTTTTCTACTAGCTAAGGATTCTGCCTCAGGTGTATAATCACTAGGAATTATACCAGCTTCTTTTAAAAGTTTTAGAATTTCTTCATTTGTATATGAAACACCTTCTGGGACATATATAGCACCTGTTACAAAAATTGTTGGAGCTGTTTTATCTAATAAATAATAATCGACTGTAAAATCTTGTTTATTTCCACTACTATCTGTTACTGAAATTCTAAGAATATATTTTTGTCCCTCAGTCCCAGTGCATGTATTTTCTTCAATGATTATATTATCAGATGATAATGTATCATAGTTATCTGTTACTGAAAATAAATTTTTAATCTCTTCATCAGATAATACATGATCAGCTTTAATATCTTTTTGGGATGTGTTTTTTAATGTTATAGTTGGTTTAATCTTATCAACAACATTTATTGTTAATGTTGCAGAAGTTTTATTATTACTTTCATCAACTGCAGTTGCTATAATATAATATTGTCCGACTTCATTATATCTACTATTATAATTGTCATCATATGATACTTTACAATAACCAGAATTATCTGTACATTTAAATAATTTATATGCTTCTTCAGATGTAAATGGTGTCTTAACAGGAATTTCTTTATTTGAGACTACATCTATTACAGGGCATTTAACATCTATAACATGAATAATATCTACAATTGTATTAATATTGCCAACACTATCACTTACAGTTGCTGTAATATAAAATTGTCCTAGTGAACAATCATTTGGATCATAGTTAGTTTGAAATTCTAATCTATCTGTTACATCTCCTTCAACTGCATCATTTGCGGTGTAGCGCGCTTCAATTTCTTTTATAGGAATTCTATTATCAATATTAATAAAATGTGTCATATTGCCACCGATAGAAGTAGATGTATTTAAAGAACTTGTTTTATAACCAATTACCGTAAGCCCTTTGATTTTTTGACCAGATACAGCTATTGCTCCATTAGTAAGTATTCTAAAAATAGAATATCCGTATTCTCTTAGGTTTTGTTCACCTACTTTAGTTACGAAGATATTTTCAAGTTTATTTAAATCAAACTCACCTTCTAATCTGTTGTCATGTTCTATTGCATCATTGTCAAAACTACCATCATAATTATAATCACCAGATACTATATCACCAATTAAATAATTATTGATTGAAATATCGCGATAAAAAACAAAATATAATCCACTAGGTAATATTTTAACTTGATTTCCTTCCATATCACAGTTTTCAATTAATGTTACTACTTCATTACTACTGGCATCTGCTATATATTGTTTTTTAAAACTAAAACAAAATATAGAAACGAGCATTAATAAAAAAATAATTTTTTTCTTCATTTTTATCCTTTCCTTTGAAGCTACTTTTTTTGTGCTTCATATTAATAATTACCAAATTAATTAATTTTTTTAAAAAATAATTAAAAAAGACAATAATTTTTAATATTATTGTTTTTATGTAAAAATATTGATATAATTAATAAAGAATTATACATGAGGTGATTAATTATGGTGGATTTAGAAAAAACAGAGTTTGGTGATGAAACTACTCCATTAATGCAAAAATTAAAAGAACTTAAGTTTGAATTTGTTCTTCTTGAAAGTGAATTAAATAAATTTGTTTTAGCAAAAAAAAATTGTGGGCCACATAATGTTGAATTGATAATAAGCGATGATAATCTTACAATTTCTCTTGCTCATTATAAGGTCACATCCATTGCTCAACAATCTGAATATTCTGCTTGGTCTCTTGGAATTAGATTACTAGAAATTACTATGTCAGATTTAAAAGAGTTCATAGCAGAATCAATATAATACAAGAGGTCTTAATATGAATAGCAGTAATTATATGTATGAAGCAATTAAAGAAGCTCAGATAGGGATTAAAAAGGGTCATGGAGGACCATTTGGATGTGTAATAGTGAAAAATGGTATAATTATAGGTAAAGGTCATAATCAGGTTTTGAAAAAAAATGATCCAACTTGCCATGGTGAGATAATGGCAATTCATAAGGCATGTAAGAAACTTAAAACTTTTGATTTATCTGGTTGCATATTATATACAACAGGAGAACCATGTCCTATGTGTTTAGCTGCAATTCTATGGGCGAATATTTCTAAAGTATATTATGGATGTAGTATTGAGGACACTGAGAAAATCGGTTTTAGAGATTCTATATTTTACCAGTTTTCTAGCGATATTGAAAAAAGAAAGAAATTTACAGTAGAACTTGATAGAGAAGCTTGCTTAAAACTTTATGACGAATATAATAATATTGAAAATAAAAAGAATTATTAGGATGCTTATATGAAAAAAACATTTATTTTTATAACAACAATTATAATTTTGATATTATTTAATTTACCTTTAAATGCTATTTCAAATTATAATTTTGATAGAAATTGGACAGATCTTGTTGAAATAGAAAATATAATATCAATTGATTTTTTATATGAAGCTCCTACAGGTTATGTTGACACTTCTAAAAATTTAAATGGAATAAAATTATATGCCTCAGAAAATGATAGTAATAAAATTGCGTTTGTAAGCCAAGAAGATATAATAGTAGATTGTAAAATATTATTTGCTAATTGTTATTCATTAGAAACTATTAATTTTGATAATTTTGATACAAGTAAAACTAATAGTATGCAAAGTATGTTTTTAAATTGCAATAATTTAAAAACATTAGATTTAACCACATTTAATACAGATAATGTTAATAGATTAGATAGTATGTTTCAAGGATGTAAAAAATTATCATATATTAATTTATCAAGTTTTAATACATCTAATGTTATATTGATGAATCAAATGTTTTATGAATGTGTGGCATTAACTGATTCATTTGGTATTAATGGAACTTCTATAAAAATAGGAGATAATTTTAAAACTACAAATGTTAATAATATTAGTAGTATGTTTGCTCAAAGTGGAATTACTAAAGTTGATATGAGCATGTTTGATTTATCTAATTTAGGTTTAAATGGAACTGATGGCTTATTTAGAGATTGTACATTATATCGTGTTGATTTGTCAAAAAAATTAGCATCTGATATAACAATAGAAATACCAGGAAAATATTATGATAAAGAAAAAAAGGAAAATATTGGTTCTGAAAACACTAATATTTTATTTAATAATGAATTTATAAATAGTCATAACTTCGAAATTATCACATTAGTTAAACATGAAATATGTACATATCCTGTAGATGATTGTATATGTGAAACTTGTGGTTTTGATAATCATAATTATGGAAATTGGATAAATGAAGATTTTGCATATTGTGGACATTACGGAACTAAGGGACATTATAATTGTTCTAGATGTAATAAGAACTTTGATGAAAATCATCATGAAATATTAGATTTAGTAATTGTACCAACTATTCATATTTTTTCTAAAGAGTGGTGTAGTGATGAAAATAAACACTGGCATGAATGCGCTTGTAAAAATAAAAGTGATGAAGGAAATCATGAATTTGGTGAATGGCAAATAATAAAAGAAGCTTTAAAAGATGAGCCTGGTTTAAATAAACGTGTTTGTAAAACTTGTAAATATGAAGAAGAACAAATTACATATCATGAACATAAATTTGAAGGTGATTGGTATTATGATAATGATATGCATTATCATAAATGTAGTTGTGGAGATATAGGGCCAAAGGAAAAACATGAATTTGGTGAATGGCAAATAATAAGTGAAGCTACTGAAGACAAAGAAGGTTTAAAAAGAAGAAACTGTATATGTGGTAAAATAGAAGAAGAAATACTTGAAAAACTACCACATAACCATAAATATAGTGATCATTGGTATAGTGATGAAAATAAACACTGGCATGAATGTTCTTGTAAAGATAAAAGTGATGAAGGAAATCATGAATTTGGTGAATGGCAAATAATAAAAGAAGCTTTAAAAGATGAGCCTGGTTTAAATAAACGTGTTTGTAAAACTTGTAAATATGAAGAAGAACAAATTACATATCATGAACATAAATTTGAAGGTGATTGGTATTATGATAATGATATGCATTATCATAAATGTAGTTGTGGAGATATAGGACCAAAGGAAAAACACGAATTTAGTGAATGGCAAATAATAATTGAAGCTACTGAAGATAAAGAAGGTTTGAAAAGAAGAAACTGTATATGTGGTAAAATAGAAGAAGAAATACTTAAAAAACTACCACATAGTCATAAATATAGTGATCATTGGTATAGTGATGAAAATAACCACTGGCATGAATGTGAATGTAAAGATAAAGAATCATTAGAAAGTCATGAATTTGGAAATTGGAACGTAGTTAAGTCTCCAACGAAAAAAGAAAATGGAATAGAAGAGCGTATATGTAATATTTGTGGCGAAAAACAGACAAGACAAATACCTAAAGTAAGTGATAATACTGGTTTAATATTAAGTATCGTTATTCCATCATCTATAGGTTTATTAGTTATTATTTATATTGTAATGTATATAATATGGGTAAAAAAGAAAAGCTGTTTAAAAATTTTAAAGAAAAATTTTGAATGGTTCGATAAAATATTTATAAAAAAATAAAAGCTGTGAAATAACACAGCTTTTTAATTATCTTATATAAATGGCAGGGGTAGTAGGATTCGAACCCACACTAAAGGTTTTGGAGACCCGCGTGCTACCATTGACACCATACCCCTATCAGCAATGCTTAGTATACCATAAAAAAAGATTCAATGCAAATGTTTTTTTAAAATAATTGAATTTTGTTAATTTTAATAACTAATGAATTGTTTTAAAATAATAAATAATAATAATATTTAATAAATTATATTGTTGTAATACAACTTTTTTGGTAAAATTAATATATAATGATATTGGAGAGGGATGACTAATATGGATTTAGGCAAATTACTTATAATGTGGGGGCCTACATTATTATTTTGTTTAATACTACTATTTGGTATAATCTTTGGAATAATAAGAGGTTTTAGAAAAAGTTTAATTTTATTTATTCATATGCTAGTTGTAGGAATTACTTGTTTTATTTTTTATATATGTATAACAAATGATCCTAATTTAGATGCGAATATAGTAAGTTTTGTTAATAAAATAATAACTAAATTTAATTCTGGTAATACTTTACAAAGTTTATTATCTGTAAGTGAGGAAGAAGCTACTCTTACTGGAATAATAATGACAAAAATGCTTGGTTCATTAACAACTGAGGATATTTCTTATTGGTTAATTTATGATAATTTTGCATATATATCAGCACTTGTTGATATGATTTATCATATTATTTTAGCTATAATATGTCAAATTATATACATTTTATCAATATTTTTATTATATATTATATATTTAATATTTTATCCAGTTAGAAGAAAAGTTAGAAAATATAACAATAAATATCGTTTAGGGGAAGTTAATCATCCATATAAGAAAAGAAGACTATTAGGTGGTCTTGTAGGTGGTATTAGATCTTTAATAATTGGTGTTATAATGTTTTCGTTTTTAGGGTCAATCATTTATATATGTACTGGAAATGAAAAATTAAAAAATCGTAACGAATTAGAAGATTCTCAAGAATTTACAAATTCTATATGGAATGAAGTTTATGATTATTATAGCTATGTATGTCAAGCAAGTGATACTGGTATATTTAAAATACTTAATTCGATTAAAGATTCAGATAATACACCATATTATTTTTATTTTGCAGATTTAGTATTACAAGGTAGAATAAATGATAAAAATTTAGGTGTTGAAGATAAGTTCTATTTAAGAGATGAAATAGGTGAATATGCAAGTTTTGTTAATAAATTAGCTAGTTTATTTTTTGAATATGGTGGAATTGATGTTGTTAATGATATTTCTGAAACACCGTCAGAACAACAAACTGAAATATTATTAGGTGTTTTACAAAATGATGAATTTATTAAAGACTTTGAAAAAATAATAGATGAATTTGAAGGTAAACCATTTGTTTCAAATATATGTTTAGCTTCGCTTACTTCTTTAGTAAATCATATTGATTTAGTAGAATCTTCTAGTGAACAAAATGACCTAGTAGGAATAATTAATCAGGTATTTAAAGGTGAAAATGCAATTAAGGTAAGCGATTTAACTACTGAAAATGATATTAAATCTTTATTTAAAGGAATAATTAATTTGGCTTCAAATTTTGATTATTCTGTTGATGAATCGTTATCAGAAGAAGAAAAAAATATTTTGACAGTCAAAAAAAGCATTTTACTTGCAAAAGATTTTATTTCTGTAATTCAAAATCTTTCATTATTTTCTACACGTCAAGATGTTGGAAATAAAATAATATCAAATATTTATTCATATGTTTCATCAAAGATGACTTTAGATGATGTTGTATTAAATATTCCAAGTGATATTAACTGGATTAATGAATTTAATATATTATTAGATTCATGCAAGTCATTATTAACTATTACAAGTTATATTTATACACCTGATGAAAAAGAATTAATAAATAATTTATTAAATATGTTTGAAGGTGATGATGCTAACTTAATAGAAAAAGAATATGATCTATTAGCTTCTAAAATATCTTCATCTAAGATATTAGATGTTGTTTTTAAATCATCATATGTTGGTAAAGCTATTGATGATTTAGTTGTTCAAATAAGTGGAGATTCTACTGCAAGTATTCCATCTGATATAAATTATTCAGGTAATGATGGTGAATGTGCTATTTTAT
>CAZQOM010000023.1:10693-14316 GCA_964595145.1 uncultured Anaeroplasmataceae bacterium
GAATCATTAAAATTATCCCTTAAAAATGGAGCTGGTAGGATACTTTCTAATATGATGGATGAAAATGCAGGTTCAAATGAGATAAAAGAAATGATTAGTTTAATGACTAAAGAAATCGTTGATGATGCTGGTAATACTACTAATATTATTAAAACATTAACTAAATCTAAATTATTATATTATATGATTTCTACTTATTTAATGTATTGTGATTTTGGCTCATTTAAATTATATATACCTGAATCATCTCTTGATACAATCGATGATTGTAAGGTTATAAAACGTAGTGAAATAGATGTTATTGTTGATTTGTTGTCAAATTGTGTTAATTTAATAGTAGAGGTCATTGATAATCCTGAAAATATTGATTATGCTAAGGTATTATCAAATGATTACATTAAAACTACGACAAAAGAATCATTATTATTACAAGGTACATTAGCGAATTTTATTATTAATGTTTCAAAAGATTCAGGAGTGATTATTCTACCTGCAGGCTATGATATTCCAGACTCTTGGTTATCTAGTAATGAGGAAGGAGAAATTATTAAATTACTTGATGCAGTATTTGAGGTTGCAAATATAACTATTGATGGTGGTAAATATTTGATTAATGAATTGTTAAATGGAAGTATAGAAGCATCAATGATTTTAGATTTAGAAGAATCTGTTATTAAACAATTATGTAATTCTAAAGTTTTACAATATACAATTAGTGATAAAGTTACAGATTTAGGAAGTGATGGTTTTAAAATAATCGTTGCTAGAAATGAATTAGAAGAGGTAAATGCTTTAACAACTACAAATAAAACTGTAAATGTTATTAAATCAAATGAATTATATAAAATATTTATTGAAATTAAAAAAATAGTATCATTTGAAAATGATACCTTAAGTGTTAATTATAATACAATATTTGAAAATAAAGAACAGTTAAGTAGTAGTAAAACATTAACTGCAACAATAGTTCAATTATTACTTGATAATGTTGATTCTGGATTTATAGTTATACCACAAAGATATCAAGAAGATTTTGAAAAAATCAAAACAGATGAACAATTAACTGGAAATGTTTGGTTTGGTGATGAATCAACTTCAAAGGATGATGAATTATATTTAATGTTAGCTGCGATAGAAACATTAATAGATAAAGATGAAAATGGTAAAATACCAAATGATTTTGATTTTGAAAATATTCAACATAATTTAAAAATCAAGAAGAATGGTATTAATGAAATATGTTCTTCAGCTATTTTAAATGCTTCTATAAGTAAACAAATTATTAATATATTTCATGTTGAAAAATCATTATATTCAAATGATGTAATTTTACGAAGTGAACTTGATAAATTCTTCAATTCTGTATTTGCGATGTTTAATTCTGATGAGATCATTGTAAATGATTTACAACAAAATATGTTCGATCTTGAATTTACAAATGCTTCAACTGAACACATTCTAGATTCTATTATATTAACATCAACTATTTCAGATGCAATATTATCTACAAATGGTATATACATTCCAATTGATGAAACTTACGAACTAGATTTTGTTAACAAAGATAGTGGAAGAGTTATTAAAACAACTGAATTAAACATATTATTTGATGCATTATTTGCGTTATTTGGTGATAGTATTAAAATAAATAATATTAATGCTAATTTAACAAGCACTTCAATAAAGAAAACAGATGTTAAATATATTGCAGATTCGCATATATTAAGATCTACAGTATCTTTTAATTTGTTAGAAAATAATGATATAGTTATATTAGCTGATAAAGCTCCAAATAAAGAGAAGATGACTAATTTAATTGAATTTAATACTATTGAAAAAGATGAAATTATAAGTTTATTAAATTCTATGTTTATTTTAACTTCTACTGAAGAATTAAGTATAAATCAAATAACTTCTAATCTTACTGATTTGGAAATAAATGAATCTATGATAGATAGTATTTTAAAATCTAATATTTTAAAATCAACAATAGCCTCTAAAATAACTAAAACAGAAGATATTATAGTATACGAAGATGATAAAATTTCTAAATATGATGTTAAAAATAATCCTGTAGATGTTATTTCAGATGATGAAATTAAAAATTTATTTAATTCATTATTTGCGTTATTTGGATCTCCTATTTCTATTAATAATCTAAATAATAGTTTTACTAATATTGGTATTTCTTCTTTAGATATTGATGTTATATTTGAGTCAAATATTATTAATACTAATATATCTAAAGAATTAATTAATAATAATCAATTAATAATACCTAATGATATAAATTATTTTATTGATTCTAATTCGAATTATAAATTAGATATTTTAGAATTAAAAAATTTCTTTAAAGCATTATTAAATTTATTTAATAAATCTAATGAAGAAAAATTATATATAAATGAATTATCATTAAATTCTATAGATTTTAATATAGATAATATAGATTCTATTACTTCATCAAAAATATTATCAACTACATTATCTGAAAAATTTATAAGTAATAATACTAGTTTAACAATTCCAGATATAGTTATAGAAACAGTTAAAAATATAGGAAATAATGTTGATAAAGATAGAATTGGTAATGATGAATTTAAGGCATTCTTAACTGCATTATTTACTAGAACTAATTCAATCAATAGTGATAATTTTAATATTGAAAATATTAATTTACCAACAACTCTTGAAGATGCAAAAATATTAACTAATTCTATAATAATATCTACTACATTATCAAATAATATAAGTAAGGAAGACTCAGAAATTCTTATTCCTGATGAAATGTTTATAAATTATGAATATAATGATTATGTTTCTAATGAAGGATATATTAAAACAGAAGAACTTGATAAATTAATAGTAGCACTATCAAAAGGTTTAAATAAATCAAATCCTTCAGATTTAAGTATTTCTGATATTACAATTCCAACTTCAATAGATGATAGAAAAGCTTTAATAGCTAGTGAAATAATAAGAACAACAATATCTGAAAAAGTATTATCACAAGCTGGTATCGCTGCAAATAGCGAAAATATTGATAAAACTAAACATATTAAAGAAGTTAGTATTGGTATATTATCAGAAACAGAAATATTAAATATAATTGATGGTATAACAAAATTATCAAATGGTAATAATTTCAATGATATTAGTCTAGATATAGGTGAAATTCTTGAAAAATCTAATAAAGAAGAAGTTTTAAGAGCTATAGGTAAATCTGATGTTTATAGATATGTAATTTCTAATACATTAAATGAAGAAAAGAGTCTTGGTGGAAATACAATAAAAGCATATCAATTATTTAGATTTGAAAATTCTTCAATTTTAATTGATGGTACTTATACTTACAACTATACTAATGTTTTAGGAAATTATATTATTAATTATCCGGAAAATCCTACATTAGTATATAATTCATTTAATCTTACAACTGAGTATAAATATTTATTTACATATTATGATATTATGGCCCTAAATGGTGATTTATCATCACTTTTATAACAATAAAATATTGTAAAAGAAAAAATTAAATTGACAAGTGCCTAAATTTACGATATAATATAAAGGCACTTGGTTGTGGAGTAGTACTCAAGAGGCTCAAGAGGCTTCCCTGCTAA
>CAZQOM010000024.1:0-14226 GCA_964595145.1 uncultured Anaeroplasmataceae bacterium
GAAGTTGATCAAAAGTAGAAACATCAATTTCTTCTATATCACTTAAATTAATTGGTTCTTTTGAATCAAAATCATCAATTGTAGAATTTTCATCAATATTAATTTCTTCTTTTTCTAGTGCTTTTACAATATTATCATATTCTTCTGATTCAATAGAATAATATTTGATAATATCTTTCGAATGAACCACACCATTTTTTTTCCCTTCTTCAATTAATTCCTTTAAAATTTGTTCAAATTCCATCTTTACTTCCTCCTATTTAAGCATAGATTTTTTCTTATTTTTAAACTTTTCAGCTAATTTTGTTTTTTTAATTTCTAAATTATTAGATTCATTAATAACCTTAGATAAGTTTAGATTAACAACTTTATAATGAACCTCTTTCATTTTATTTATAATACATTCTAAATCCTCATCATTATAAGGTTCAGATGATGATCTAATTAATTCTAAATTATTAAAATATGCATTTTGTTGTTCACTAGATAAAATATTACAAAATTTTTGATCATCAAAATCATCATAAACTTGATAATAATTATTAACAAGTTGAATCCAAATTTCTCGATTAATAGGACTAAATGCATCAATGTAATTTTCAATTTTTTTATCAATATTTAATGCAGTAGTTTTATCATGTCTAGCATATAAAAATAATCTTAATTCATAATCATTACACTTAGTTTCACTAACTGGTGATAATAATAAAGGCTCTTCATCAATATAATTATCATATATAATATTATTATTACCATTATAGTCATTTAATATTGCTTGTAAAGAACATCCTAATCTTTTAGCAAGTAAATCCAAATATTTTTCTTTAGAAGTTTGACTAGGCATTTGACTTATTTGATTAAATATATTATTTTTTATAGTTTCTAAAACTATAGAATCATTTAAATCAGCATTTAAAAATGCTGTTTCAAAATTATATTCAAATTCATCTAAAAGATGATTTTCAAAATAATTTATAAAATCATCTTTACCAAATTTCTTTACATATTCATCAGGATCCATTCCATCAGGGAGTAAGACTAATTTAGTATTAATACCAGCTTTTTTAAATATTTGTATAGCTTTTTTTGAGGCATTTATACCTGCTTTATCACCATCATAACAAATAATAGCATTATTAGCAAATCTTTTTAATATATATGCTTGATCAAGTGTTAATGCAGTACCCATTGTACAAATGCTTTCTTTAAAACCAGCAATATTCATCGCAATAACGTCCATTTGTCCTTCATTAAGAATAAATCTTTTTTTTCTTAATATTTCAGTTTTAGCTTTATCTAAATGATATAATACAGTACCTTTATGATATAAAAATGTATCTCTAGAATTAATATATTTAGGTTGATTTTTATCAGGGTTATCAAATATTCTAGCACTAAAACCTATTATATTAGATTGTTCATCAGTTATAGGAAATGTAATTCTTCTTGTAAAAATATCATAATAACCTTTATCATTTTTATCAACTAATCCTAAGTCCATCATGTTAATTTCTAAATAATTAGCATCCTTTAATACTTTATATAAGGAATCTAAATTTGATGGCGCTAAACCTATTTGAAACTCTTTTATAATATTATCATTAATACCTCGATTATATAAATATTCTAAAGCCTTTTTACCAGATTCAGTCATTGTTAAATTTTTATAATAAAATTTAGCAGCAACATTCATCATCTCATAATGTTTAGAATAATCAGGTTTATTTGAGGTTTTATATTCATTAGTTAATTTAATACCATTTTTTAATGCTAATTCAGTTAAAGCTTCATTAAAACTAATCGATTTTATTTCCATTAAAAATTTAATAGGATTTCCACCCTTACCACAACCAAAGCAATGAGCTATATGTTTTTCTTGAGAAACAACAAAAGATGGTGTATCTTCACTATGAAACGGACATAAACCTTTTAAATTTTTTCCTTGTTTTGTAAGTTTAACATAAGGGGATACAAGTTCTACCATATCTGTTGCTTCTATGACTTTATCTATTTCTTCTTGAGTAGCCACAATATCCCCTCCTTAATATATTAAAACTTTAATTTATCTGAAACGTAACTTATTACCTCATCAATTTTTAAAGTAATTTGTTGCATTGTATCTCTATCTCTTAATGTTACAGTACCTTCATTTAAAGTATTATCATCAATTGTAATACAATATGGTGTACCAATTGCATCTTGTCTTCTATATCTTTTACCAATATTAGCACTTTCATCATAAACACAGCTAAAATGTTCATTATATAAATCAAATAATTCATTTGCTTTTTCACTATGATTCTTTTTCATTAGTGGCAATATAGCAACTTTATAAGGTGCTAAGAATGGTTTTAATCTTAAAACAATTCTTTTTTCATTTTTTTCATTTATTTCTTCATCATAAGCACTAAATAAAATTGAAAGAAGCATTCTACCAACACCTACAGAAGGTTCTACAACATAAGGCAAATATTTTTCATTAGTTTCAGGATCTAAATATTCTAAATTTTGTTTAGAATGTTCTTGATGAGCATTTAAATCATAGTTAGTTCTTGAAGCTATCCCCCATAATTCTCCAAATCCCCAAGGGAATTCAAATTCAATATCTGTTGTAGCATTTGAATAAAATGATAATTCCTCAGGATCATGATCACGATATCTTAATTTATCACGATCTACACCTAATTTAACTAAAAATTCCATGCAATAATTACGCCAATATGAGAACCATTCAAGTTCACTACCAGGTTTACAGAAAAATTCTAATTCCATTTGTTCAAATTCTCTAGTTCTAAAAATAAAATTACCAGGAGTTATTTCATTTCTAAAACTTTTACCAATTTGACCGATTCCAAAAGGTAATTTTTTTCTTGATGTTCTTAAAACATTTTTAAAATTAACAAAAATTCCTTGAGCTGTTTCTGGTCTTAAATATACTTCACTTTTATTGTCTTCAATAACACCTTGATGAGTTTTAAACATTAAATTAAATTTACGAATATCAGTATAATCTAAACTACCACAATATGGACAAACAATTTTATTATCATAAATATATTTTAATAATTCATCATTTGACATTCCATCTCCAGTCAATTGTCCTTTACTGAAATCCTCAATAAGTTTATCAGCACGATATCTTGAATGACATTTTTTACAATCAATAAGAGGATCACTAAAAGATCCAATATGTCCTGATGCAACCCATACTTCTTTATTCATTAATATAGCTGAATCTAAACCAACATTATAGCGATTATTTTTGATAAATTTTTTCCACCATGCTTGTTTAATATTATTCATCAATTCAACACCAAGTGGACCATAATCCCAGCTATTTGCTAAGCCTCCATAGATTTCACTTCCTTGAAAAACAAAGCCTTGTTCTTTTAAATAAGCTACTAATTGTTCTAATGTAATCTTTTGCATTTTTACTCCTCCAAACGATTAAATTCCATTTTATAAGTATAACAAAGATTTTAAAAATTGTCAATGTTATACAAAGTATAAAAGTCTTTAATTTTATGTTTTTTTTATTATTTACATTTTTTTCTATTAAAAATAATAAATATAGAGTATAATACTCATATGAAAACAAATTTTATATTATCAGAAAGTGAAAAAAATTATTTTTTTTCAATAATTAAAAATTATATATATGAAAAGAATTTCCTCAAACTCAAAAATTATAAACATCATGGAAATATTTCCACATATTCTCATGTAATTAAGGTAGCTTATATAAGTTATTGTTATGCTGTTAAAAAAAATTTAAAAATAAATAGATTAGAATTAATATTAGCTGCATTATTTCACGACTTATATTTTTACGATTGGCATGATAAAAATAATGGTATACATTTTCATGGTTTATTCCACCCTCATAAAGCAGTTATAAACGCAACTAATATATATGGTATTTCTAAAAGAGTTAAAGGAAACATATGGCTCACCATATGTTTCCTTTAACTCTTATTCCTCCAACTACTAAAGAAGGGTGGTTAATTTGTATATTTGACAAAGTTGCAGCTAAATCAGATTATAAATCTATAAAATTAAAAAATAAAGCTATAAATAACATAATTTAATTAAATATTTTATCTAAAATAAAATAAACAAAGAATTGATTGAACTATAAATCCAATTTATTTCTTTGTTTATTTTTTATTATTATAACTTAAAATCAAGATTATTAGGCGTAATTTCTTGATGAGGTTCAGTATTTAATATTTTTTGGCCAATATTAGCAAATTTAAATACATCTCCTATTAAATAAATACTATTATTAGCACGCTTTTCATCAACTGAACTTATTACAACAGGACATAATACTGGAATATAATTTTTTTCTATCGCAGCTTTTGCAAAACCTATTCTTAATTCATCATTATTTCGAATAAAATATGGGAAAATACACGGTACAACAGCTATCGCATATTTTTTATTATTATGAATTACTTCAATATTAGGATAAACATTAAGATTATCCTGTACTGATGTAATTTTATATTCTTCTTTATTTAAAATATTTTCCAAAACAAAACGAATACACATTTGTAATATTCCTTTTGCATCAATTCTATCCTTATCATCAATTTTATTTGGAATTCCATCAGCCCATATAGATTCTATTTGTTTATCCTTCATTTATTTGTTCATCCTCCTTAGTTTTTTTTCTATTAGTAAAAAATCTTACAATTCTTTTTGGGAAAAATGATATTGTATCAGCTACAACCATTGGTAACAATTTTAATGTTTCCTTATAAGCTTGTCTTCTAATATCTTCTTTAGTAATGATAGAACCATCACTAAATAAATATCTTCTACAAACACATCCAATTCTTAGAGTCATAAGAGCATTTGCAGCTCCTTGTATTACACTTTCTAATACAACTCCTAAATATGGCATATTATTTAAAAAATCAAGTGAGCTTTTAGGCATAATATCTTCAAGTTTTAAGTTTTCTAAACCTTCAGCTATTAATGCAGTACCAAAAACATTAATAGTTAATTTACTTAAATTTTTCATAGAAGGTCTAAATCCACATTGAACAACTAATTCCTTTATCATCTTTACATTAACTGCAAAAACAGTTATCATATCAAATCTAGCACTTTGACAAATTGCAGTTGATATCATTACAGTTTTAGCATCATGAATTATAATACTATTTAATTGATTTTTTACAGTATTTTCAAAAACATATTGTAAATTAAATAATAACTCTTCTTTATTTTTATACTGAGTTAATAATAATTTTTGTTCTTCAGGAAGTTCATTACTTTTTACAATATTTTTTGCAACTTTTTTATAAATAGCTATTGCACGTGGATCAGTTTGATCAAGTGATGTAGCAATAGATAGCGAAGGAGACTTTAATATTATAATTATTGGTTGAACTATAACTAAATAAAATAATAAAACAACCAAAATATAAAAGCCATATTCAAAATAAACATTAATTCTTCTCAATTTTTCGCCAATATCTAATAAAGAGCTAATTAGTATAATTAAAAATAATAATAAAACTCCAATTGCAATGATATAATAAATATATTTACTTCTATCTTTTTTAACTTTTTTCATATTCTACTCCTTTATTATTTTCAAAATATAATTATTTGGATCACCTTCATGCATTTGTTTTAATGAAAGTTTAATATCACTAGAAAAATTACAATTAATAAAACTAATTTTAGGTCTTACCTCCATTAATGCTTTTGAAGGAAACCAAGGTCTACCTAAATAAACCTCCATATTAGGATTAGTATAAAAATTACAATCTTTAAATACAAAACCATTTTTGTTACATATGTATGTACTAGGTGCAGTAAAATAAGCATGATTTATTTCATCATTTAATGCATATATTAAACAATTTTCAAATAAACAATCAGCACTGCCAAAAATAAAATCAATATCACCATATATTTTTGAATCTATTATTTTATTATTATTTCCATAATCAATATATAATGTATCTTGATGTGATAAAAAAATACAGTTTTTTAAATAAATATTACTTGTTTCTGATTTAAAAGCTACTGCTTGTGAGTGAACATTTCCAATTCTTTTATAAGAATTTTCAAAAATAATATCATATGCCTTAAAAAAAGAAGCTTCTTTTGCTACTGTAAATGTTGCAGAGCCTGTAGTTCCAAATGTCTTTATACCATCCCCACCATATATTTCAGGTATAATGTCACTACTACAATTATCAAAAGTAATTTTAGTATTTTTAGTACCTTTAAATGTTAAATTTGGTGTTTTTACAACTATTTTTTCCTTATATACTTTATCATCCAAAATAAGCTCATCACCACTTTTAGCTATTTTTAATGCTTCAAGAATTGATAAATTATCTTTTTTTAAATCTATAATCATATAACTTCCACCTCTGAATTATATTTATTTTATCATATTATGTTTTTTTTTTATATATTAAATTTAAAAAAAGAATAAGGTAGAATTAAATCTACCTTATTAACTAGTTAATTTTATAAATTTTGATTCAATATAAGCATAAATATCATCGCCTAAATATTGATAAACCTCTTTTTTAGTTATTAAGCATGGATTATATGCATCAATTTTAACAACATCTGAAAAATCTTTTGATATCATAACTTTATCATAAACTGATTTTATTGTTGGACAATAACCAACAAAGCTTGTATTTTCATAAGAATTATTTGTTTCTAAAATGAAATCTATTAATTTATAAGCTAAATCAATATTTGTTGCTGTTTTTGGAATAGCCATACCATCAAAAAATACGTTATTATAATCAGTAGGTGCATATATACTATAATTTTTTAGATTTTCTATTTGATTTGTTTCAGCATCTGAATAATAAGCATCAAAAAAATCACCAGAATAAACTAATGCTACATCTAAATTACCTTGTGCAACATCTCTTTTAAGTTCATCTGTCCCATAATGATCAAAATGAGTATTACCTAATAAATCAAAACATTTATCTATAATAGATGTATCTTTAGTATTTAATGAATATCCATAATATAATTGAGCAGCTGCAAGTGCATCTCTTGAAACATTATACATACCAACAGTTGAGCCATATGGTAATAAATCTTGTTCAAATAAAACTTTAAATCCATTTTCCTTTACAGCTTCTTCTACACCAGCTTTTCTTTTAGAATACATTATACCTAATGACCCCCAAAAATATGGTATATAATAACCTTTATAATTAATACAATTATCTGAATTCATTAAATCATTTAATTCAGATACAAACATATTTTCAGAATAATTTTCTAATTTAGAAAAATCTAATTCTAAAATCAACTCTTCTTCTTTTAATTGATCAAGCATATAATCAGATGGAATAACTAAATCATATTCAGCATTTTGATTAATGATATTTTGATACATTTGTTCACAAGAATCAACTGTAACTTCTTTAACTGTTACATTGTATTTCTTTTCGAAATCTGTTATTAATTCTTTTGACATATAATCTCCCCAGTTAAGAATTAATAAATCAGAACCTTTCCCACTTCCAGTAAAAACAAATAAAAACACAATTAATATTAACAAAGAAAGACCTAACCATTTTTTCATTTTGAGTCCTCCTTTTTATTTTTAATTATTTGATAAACAAAAATTCCAATAAAAGTTATAGTCATTAATATAGTATTATAAGCACAAGCCTGATTCCACTGACCATTACGCATTTGTTTTAAATTTCCGTATAACCATGTTGAAAAGTTTTGATTACCACCACTAACAAAATACGTGATTATAAAATCATCGATACTCATTGTAAAAGCTAATAAAGCACCAGAAAAGATACCAGTTTTAATATTAGGTATTATAACATGTTCTAAAGCTTCTTTAGGAGTACATCCTAAATCTAATGCAGCTTCATATAAATCATTATCTTCAGATAACTTTGGTAAAACAGATAAAACTACATAAGGAGTGGAAAATAAAACGTGAGCTATTAAGGTTGTAAGTTTTCCATATTTTGCAATAATATTTGTTTGTAATAATATTGATATTAACTGAAATATAACTAGTAAAAATGCAGCAGTTACAATATCTGCATTTAAAATGGGTATATTATTTAAAATAATCATTTTCTTTCTTTTGTTTTTATTTAAAGCATTAATACCAATTGCTGAAAAAGTGCCAAAAATTGTAGAAATTATAGTTGAAAGAAATGTTATTTGTAGTGTAAATATAATTGAATTAAATAAACTTTTATTAGTAACTAGCATTCCATACCATCGTAATGTCACACCAGGCATTTGATAACCACTAGTATGAGTTGAAAAAGATGTTAATGCAATTACTAAAATTGGTAAATAAGTTATTGTTAATACTATTATAAAAAATAAAATAATAAGTGCTTTTTTTATACGATTCTTAACTATTTTTGATGTAGGAACTTCTACTTTTATTCTTGTTGTCATAGTAGTGTTTCTCCTTCCTCATCAATTTTAGAAATAATATATAAAGATCCTAATACAAATATAATAATTATTAGGCTCCATAAACTACCAATATTAAAGAAGGTATGACTAGATTTAAACTGTTTTTCAATTAATTGACCTACCATTTTATAATCAGGATCTCCATTTGTAACAATTTGTGGAATTGTAAAACCCATAGCTGCAGGAAGAAATACCATCATTATACCTGATACAACTCCTTTAATACTTAAAGGTAAAGTTATTTTTAAAAAACTTTTTTTAGGACTAGCACCTAAATCATTTGAAGCCTCAATATATGATTTATCAATTTTTTCTAATACAGTATAAATTGGAAGAATCATAAATGGCAAATATACAATAGTCATAACTAATATAATTTTTAAAGCCTTATAATTTGTTAAATTAATTGAAATATGAAATACATTAGATAAAAAACTATTTTCAGATAATAAATTATTAATAGTTTGTATTCTAAGTAACATATTAGTCCACATTGGCATTATAAATATCAATAATATTAAATATTTATGTTTAAAATGGGATGAAGATATGAAATATGCAATAGGATAACCAATTAATATACATAAAATAGTTGCTATTAATGCATATAAAATACTTCTACCAAATGTTTTTAAGAAAGATATATCTGTAAGTTTAATAAAATTTTCAAATGTAAATTTATGTTCTGTAATATTAAAATTATATACAGTAAATGTTTCAATAGTTGAAAATGCAAATAAAACCATTAAAAGTAAGGGAATACCAGTAAATATAATTATCCATATAAAATATGGAATAGAATATTTTTTAAAATTATTCATTTACCTTCATAAGATGGATTTCATAAGGATCTACAGAAAGTCCAATCTTATCTCCTACTTTTGCAATTTCATAGTCATGGATAACAAACTCCATTCCACCAATATCAGCACAAATCTCAAAATGTACTCCCTTAAATACTATATCTGTAACTGTACCTACTAATTTAGCTTTATCTATATCGCATCTATCAAAATCTTCTGGTCTTATAACAACATCACAAATTTCTCCTTTAGAAAAATTCTCATCAACACAGTCAAAAACACTACCCATAAATTCAACTTTTTTATCACCTAAATATTTACCTCTAATTATATTTGATTCACCAATAAAATTAGCAACAAATCTATTTTTCGGTTCATTATATATATCCATAGGTGTACCAATTTGTTGAATAACACCTTTATTCATTACAACAATAGTATCTGACATTGTTAATGCCTCTTCTTGATCGTGTGTAACAAAAATAAATGTAATACCAACTCTTTTTTGTAATTCTTTTAATTCATATTGCATTTCTTGGCGTAATTTTAAATCAAGAGCTGATAAAGATTCATCTAAAAGTAATATTTTAGGTCTATTTACAATAGCTCTAGCTATTGCAACTCTTTGTTGTTGTCCACCACTCATTTTATCAATTTTTCTATCTTCGAAACCTTCAAGTTTAACCATTTTTAATGCTTCTAATACTTTTTCTTTAATTTGTTTTTTATTAAGCATTAATGATTTAGCTGATTTAATTTCTAAAGCTTTATCTTTTAAAGTTTGTTTCTTTTGTTTTTCTAAACGTTCTAATTCACTCCAAACCGCAACCTTTTTAAGTTTTTTTAATTCACTTTCATATGGTTTAGTTGCTTTAGATAATGAAATACCGTTATTAACCTGTTCATCAATTAATAATTGAATTTCCTTAATTCTTTTTTTAGCTTCCTTTACTTCATCATCTTTTTCCCATTCAATATCTATTTGTCTATCTAACTGTTCAATAATTGGAGTAAATTTATTTTCAATTTCTTCAAGTTTTTTTTCAATTAATTTATTTTTTTGAATATGTGTTTCTTGATTAATTTGATTTTTTATTTCTTTTAATCGATATTTCAATTGTGCCTTTTCTTCTTTAGAAATATTATTATTTTGTAATTTTTGTAGACATTTTGTTCTTTCATCTTCATATTTTGAAGCAACACTATTTCTAATATCTGATAAGACTCTACTAAAATTTTTCAATCCAAAAGCTACATTTTCAAAAACATTTAAATGTGGAAACAAAGCATATTTTTGAAAAACAGTATTAATAGGTCTTTGATAAGCAGGAAGATTATTAATTGTAACTCCATCTAAAACTATTTGACCATAATCTGGAGTTTCAAATCCACCAATCATTCTTAATATTGTAGTTTTACCACAACCTGATGGTCCTACAAGAGTTATAAATTCATTTTCATTAATATATAATGAAAAATTATCAATTATAACATTTCCATTAAATTCTTTATGTATATTTTTTAATTCTATTAATTTATTTACCATAATAATATCTCCTACTAAAAATTTGGTGGGGTTGAAACCCATACAAGTTTTGCAACTGTATCATTAACATTTTCTAAAAAGTGGGTAGAATTTGTTGTAAAATAAAATGACTCCCCTTTTTTACAAACCTTAGAAATATCACCATAATGAACTAATATTTCACCTTCAATTACATAACCAAATTCTTCTCCTGTATGAGGATAATCATGTATTGTATAATTATGCGGTAATATTTCTACTAAAACAGGTTCAAGTAAATGTTCTTGTGAGGTCGGGACTAGCCACGTTTGATTATATCCATCAAACTCTTTAGTATATTGTTCTTCTTTTTCAAAAATTATTCTTTGCTTACTTTGACTATAGAAAAAATCAGAAAAATTAGTTCCTAACACATCTAATATAATTTCTAAAGTTTCAATAGATGGTGATACCTTATCATTTTCTAATTGTGAAATATAACCTTTTGTAAGTTCACATCTATTTGCAAGTTCTTCTTGTGTCAACATTAGAAGTGTTCTTTTTTCTTTAATTTTATTTCCAATTTTCATTTATATCACCTCATATATGTGTTTAGAAATGCTAAACTTTAAGTAAGAAATTCCTAAACGTTAATTTTAACAAAATTATTATATAATTTTTATAATATTTTTTCAATATAAATATAGTCAAATAAAGAAAAAAAGCCAAAATTGACTTTTTCAAATAAAATATATTAAATTATTTTCATGCATATAATTCAATCATATTAGTGATAAATATTTCTATTCCGATACAAATTAAAATTATACCACCAATAAGTTCTGCATAAGATGAAAATTTTCCAGATATTTTTTTTCCAAATAAAACACCAAATAAACAAAAAATAAAAGTTATTATACCAATTATTAGACATGCAATAAATGCCATATTTAATTGATATTCAGCAATTGTAAATCCAACAGATAAAGCATCTATAGATGTAGCGATAGCTTGAACGATTAAAGCCATAAAAGTCAATTTTTCTTTAGATATTTCATTAGTTTCATTTTTAGATTTAATTTTTTCGTAAATCATTTTACCACCTATAAAAGATAATAAAATTAAGGCAATCCAAGGAATTACATAACTAAAGGCTTTAAATTTTTCAACTAAAGTATGTACTAATATATAACCTAGCATTGGCATTGCAAATTGAAATATTGCAAATAAAGATGATATTAGAACCATTTTTCTTTTTTTCATATTTGGTTCATTTAAACCATCAGCTATAGATACACTAAAAGCATCCATTGTAAGTCCTAATCCTAATAAAATACTATTCAAAAAAAATGTAAACATAATACCTCCGAAAAATAAAGACTTATACCTATTATGAAAAAACATAATAAGTATAAGTCTTGTTTTTTAAAATTGAGCCTGGTATAAACCATTATGTAGACCAATTACTATTTCTAGCAAACTACTCCCCTATATTATTAACGTAAAAATTATAACACGATAATACAAAAAATACAAATAAAATTACTAATTTTTGATTATTTTTTATATTCAATATATGCCATAATAAATGGACCTACTCCTTTTGCATCATCACTACCTACATTTTCTGCTAAATAATAAGCTATAGATCCATCTCTATATTTATTATTTGCAGGTCCTAAACCAGCAGTAATACATATATTATTCAAAGAATTATTTTTAAAACTATAATCATAAAGTCTTTCAAATATTAATGTACCAATTTCTTCATACTTAGCATCAATATAATTTAATCTTGAAGCTTTTAATAAAGCATATGAAATCATTGCACTACCTGATGATTCAATATAATTTTTATATATAATATTATTGGTATTATTTTTTAAACTATTTAAGTAATAATCATTAATATAATAAGCAGTATTACCCTTATCAATTAATTGAAAAAATAATTTAGTTTCTTCATCTTGATAATTTAATATACCTTTTATTGCCTCTAAAAGTATTTCCTTTAAGTAATCCTTATTTTCTCCTTCAGGAAAATATTGTAAAACATCTACTAAAGACACTATAAACCAACCATTTGATCTTAACCAAAAGTTTTTACTATTTCCAGTCTTTTTATCAGCCCAAAATATTGATTTTGTTGTATCATGACCATGATAATATAATTTTTTAGTTTCATCAAACATATTATTTCTTATATATTCATATTGTTTTTTTATTAAAGAAAATGTGTCAAAGTCATTAGTCATTTTAGCATATCTTGCTAAAAAAGGAACATACATATACATCCCATCTAACCAAATTTGATTTTCATAACTTGATTTATGCCAAAAATTTAGTGAATTTTTACATTTTGGCATATTAATTAATGCATTATAGGTAGTATCTATTGCTTTTAAATATCTACTATCTTTAGTCATTTCATATGCATCAAATAATATTTTACTTTCACATATACTATCTAATTCATCATCTTTAAAACCACTAGTTAAATCCTTAGGATTTATAAATTCACCATTTCCGTCTATATAATAATTTATATATTTTAAAAAGAAATTCTTATATTTTAAATCATTAGAATCATAATATAAATTAACTAATGAATTTAAAAATACACCATCAATGTAATTCCATCTACCTTTAAAACCTTCTTTATTCCAACTTGGAATATATGATGTCGTTTCATCTATTAGATTTGTAATATAATTATCAAGATTAAAAATAACATCATCTTTATTAACTTTATTAGGACTATAATTCATATTATATTTAAATTTCGCATATAAGGTTATGTCATCTTTAATATCAATATTTTTATTAAATTCATTTAAATATAATTCATCTAAATAATATCCTTCAACAATTAATTTTTCTTTTTCTATTGTATATTCATTTGCTAAATTTAATTCCTTAATACTCTTCACCTTATATGTCTTAACATTTTTTCCAAAATAAATTTTAACATTTATATTAGAATCAACAAAATAGACATTAAATTTTTCTTCATATTTAACAAAATTATAATTATATTCAACAGTAAAAACATTAAGTCCTTCTTTAGGAATTCTTGAATTACAATAAATTTCTAATTGATTATAATCAACTAATATATCGTTATTATAAACTTTTACAACATCGCTAAAATCATAATACATATCATATTCATCAAGCTCAATAATAATATTAGAGTCAATGTCAAATTTTATATAATCTTTTTTATTTTCAGAACATGAAAATAATATTCCACTTAATAAAAATAAAAATATTATTATTTTTTTCATAACAACTTCCTCATTTCCTTATTAATAATTATATCATATTTAATATTTCATAGCAAATAACTGTTTTTTATCAAACTAGTCAATTAACTTTTTATAAATTTTATGATATACTATAAAAAAACAGAAAGGAAATATTACTATGAATATAGATAAAAATAAAATCCCTTTA
>CAZQOM010000025.1:0-14050 GCA_964595145.1 uncultured Anaeroplasmataceae bacterium
TTGACTTGAATATATTATTTTTTCGTATGGGATAATAAAGTTACAGTCTCAACATGTGATGTCTTTGAAAATAAATCACATGGTGTAATTTCCTTTAATTCATAATTATATTTTGATAAATATTCAATATCTCTAACACAAGTTGATATATTACAAGATATATATACTATTTTAGGAATATTCATTTTAATAACTGTATCTAAAAAAGATACCTCACAGCCCTTTCTTGGTGGATCAAAAAATATACAATCTATTTTTTCAAGCTTTGTTAATTTTTTTATTTCATCCTCACAACTACCACATATAAATGTTACATTATCAATATTATTAATTTTCTTATTGTAATTATCATTATTAATTGCTTTTTCTACAATTTCTATTCCATAAACCTTATTTACTTTTTTTGCAATATTAAGTGTAATACTTCCCATACCACAATATGCATCAATAACATTCATATTTTTATTTAAATCGGCCATTCGTAAAGCTTCTTTATACATTTTCTCACAAACATTATGATTTACTTGCATAAAAGATGTTGCAGAAACATTATATTTTAAACCTAATATATCTTCAATTAAAGTTTCATCTTTATAGATATGTATCATTTCACCTTGAAGCATTACGTTTGTTTTTTCTTTATTAACACAAACATAAATTGATTTCACTAAAGGAAAATCACTTTCAATATATTTTAACAAATCACTAAAATTGTAATTTTTAGTAACTATTAAAACAACCATCATTTCGTTTTTATAATTATTTCTAACCATTACACCTCTAAATATTCCTGTATGGTCTGATTCATTATAAACTCTAATATTCATTACACTTACATATTTTCTAATAAATTCAACAACCTTATTCACTTCTTCATTAGAAATAATACATTTATCAATTGAAATAATAGAATGACTAAGTTTTTCATAAAATCCATAAATAACATTATCATCCTCATCATAACCAAATGGAATCATTATTTTATTTCTATATCCCAATATATTATCATTTCTTATGATGGGATTAAATAAAACATTTGAAAATTTACGAAAAGCATTTTTAGTTTTATTTTCTTTTACTAAACATTCAGTATCATAATTCATATATAATAAATCACAACCACCACATGCTTTGCTATATAAACAAGGACTTTCTATTCTATTTATAGAAGGAATTAATATTTTTATTGCAGATGCAAAAATATATTTTTTATGAACATATGTTATTTTGGCAAGAACTTTTTCATCTTTTAATGCTTGTGACACAAAGACAACTATGCCATCAATATGACTAACACCAAGTCCGTTCATATCATAATCTTCAATTATTAATTCGACAATTTTTCCAACTTCCATACACTACTCCTCAAAAAGCTTAGCTAATCCACCCTCAGCGGTTTCTCGATAATTAACCTGCAAATCACGTCCGGTTTTAAGCATTGTTTCTACGACTGAATCAAAAGATATTTTAGATTCATTACTATTCAAATATGATGCTAATTTAGCTGCATCAATAGCTCTTAATGCTGCTACTGCATTACGCTCAATACAAGGTATTTGAACATACCCTAAAACAGGATCACAAGTTAAACCTAAATGATGTTCTAAAGCTATTTCACTAGCTCTTTCAACAGCATCTATTGATTTTGTTTCTAAATATGCAATCATTGCTGCAGCCATTGCACAGGCTGTTCCAACTTCTGCTTGACAACCAGCTTCAGCTCCACTTATAGAGCCGTTTGTCTTAACAATATTACCGATAAGTCCTGCAACCTTTAAAGATGATATAAGTTCATTTTTATTATATTTATTCAAATCTTTTAAATATCTTAAACAAGCAGGAACAACACCTGATGCGCCACATGTAGGGGCAGTAACAATTAAACCACCACTAGCATTTTCCTCAGCCACTGCATAAGCATATGCTAATACCTTTTTACGATAATCATTATCATCGCTTGTATTTTGATTATAAATATAGAAAGCTTTTCTTTTAACTTGTAATTTACCAGGCAAAACACCATCGTTTTCTAAACCTCTATCTATTGAAGAAAGCATTGTATTATATATATCTTCTAAATAAATATTAATATCTTCTTCATATAAATCAACATATTGTGATAAACTAATACTATTATCTTTGCAGTATTTTGCTATATCATCAAATTTATTTAATGGATATATTTTATTTAATTTTAAAGAATCTTCATTTTCAATTTTAATTGCTCCACCACCAATAGAATATACCTTCATTGTACAAACAATTACTTTATCTTTTAATCCGATAAATTCTAGCGTGTTAGGATGCACTTCTTCTTTATTCTTATCAAATTCTATTACACAAGGAAATGGAAGTAATGTTTTTTCAATAATATAATCTGTTAAATGTCCACGTCCAGTCAAAGCTAATGACCCATATAAAACTACCTTAACACTGTCAATAATATTACTATATCTTTTTAAAAATTCTTTACTTGCTTTCATTGGTCCTATAGTATGAGAACTTGAAGGTCCATTACCTATTTTAAATAATTCTTTTATTGAATACATATTACTTTCCTGCCTTTAATTCTAATATTGCATCCCTTATTTGAGCAGCCATTTCGAAATTTAAATCTTTTGCGTAAGCTCTCATTTCTTCTTCTAATTCATTAATTAAAGATACTCTTTCATCAGCTGTAAGACTCTTTTTATCATTTGTCTTTTTCTTATCACTATTAGTATTATTTTTGATTGAAACAACCTCTGGTAAATCCTTAATAATTGTTTTTGGAACAATACCATTAGCTAAATTATATTCTATTTGAATATCTCTTCTTCTATTTGTTTCATTTATAGCCTCTTCCATAGCTTCACTTAAACTGTCCGCATACATTATAACTCTACCATTTGCATTTCTTGCTGCACGACCAATAGTTTGAATTAAACTTCTTGAACTTCTTAAAAATCCTTGTTTGTCTGCATCTAATATACAAACAAGTGAAACTTCTGGTAAATCAAGACCTTCTCTTAATAAATTGATACCTACTAAAACATCATATTTTCCACTTCTTAAATCTCTTAATATTTCTAATCTTTCTAACGCTTTAATCTCAGAATGAAGGTAAGCAACCTTTAATCCTAATTTTTTTAAATATGCAGTTAAATCTTCACTCATTTTTATAGTTAATGTTGTAACTAAAACACGTTCATTTAAAGTAATTCTTTTACATATTTCTGCATATATATCATCTACTTGTCCTTCACTTTTTCTAATTTCTATAACAGGATCTAAAAGTCCAGTAGGACGAATAATTTGTTCTACAACAGGATATTTTTTTTCATAATCACCTGGAGTTGCAGAAACAAATAAAGCTTGTTTAATTTTATCATTAAATTCATCAAACTTTAAAGGTCTATTATCTAATGCTGATGGTAATCTAAAACCATATTGAACTAATGTTTCCTTTCTTGAACGATCCCCATTATACATACCTCTTATTTGAGGCAAGGTAACATGTGATTCATCTACAATAAGTAAAAAATCATCACCAAAAAAATCTATTAAAGTAGAAGGAGTTTCTCCTTCACCTCTTAAAGATAAATGTCTAGAATAATTCTCAACACCACTACAAGAACCAGTTTGTTCAAGCATTTCTAAATCATATTTAGTTCTTTGTTCAATTCTTTCAGCTTCTAATGGTTTACCTTCTAAAATGAATTTTTTATGAGTTATTTGTAATTCAGCTTTTATACGTCTTAAAGCTTCTTCTAGCTTATCTTTATTTGTAACAAAGTGTGTTGCTGCAAAAATATTAGCAAAACTTACATCATCTATTTTTATACCTGTTGTTACATCAAACGTTCTTATGCGTTCAACCTCATCATCAAAAAATTCAATTCTAATCCCTTTTGCATGTTCATTAATAGGAATGATTTCAAGAACATCTCCTCTAACTCTAAAACTACCTCTTTTAAATTCAATATCATTTCTTTCAAACTGCATATCTATTAGTTGAGTTAATAATTCTTTTTTATTATATACCTCTCCAACTCTAATAGTTAGCATAGAATCCTTATAATCATCAGGATCACCAATACCATAAATACAAGAAACAGATGCTACAACTATTACATCTTTATAATTCATTAAGGCAGCAGTAGCTGAATGTCTCATTTCATCTATTTCTTCATTAATACTAGAATCTTTTTCAATATATGTATCACTACTAACAACATAAGCTTCAGGTTGATAATAATCATAATATGATATAAAATATTCTACATGATTATTTGGAAAAATAGACTTTATTTCATTATATAATTGTCCTGCAAGAGTCTTATTATGGGCAAGAACAAGTGTAGGCTTATTCATTTTGGCAATAACATTACACATCGTAAATGTTTTACCTGTTCCAGTAGCCCCTAATAACACCTGTCTATTTATGCCATTATTAAAATTATCTATTATATCATTTATAGCCTTTGGCTGATCACCAGTAGGCTTATATTTAGATTTAATTTCAAACATTATCTTAATCACTTCCTAGAATATATTTTACTTTAAATTATTAGTAATAAAATTGATTTTTAAATATTTCTACTACTATGACAAGTAAAATAAATTATTTGTCTATCTTCTGCAAGTCTTTTTATTAATTTAGATGCTAAATTAAAGTGTTTTTCATCAAGTGCCAAAAATAGATCATCAATTATAATAAAACTTTTTTCATTAAATATAGTATCTAATATAGCTAATCTATAACAAAAACTCAACAGCGTTACTTCACCGCTTGATAAATGTCTATAATCACGAATAATTCCATTATCATTAATTGATAATTCATAATTTTCATTAATTTGAATTTCATAATTTATAACATCACCTAAAACATTTAAATAATTATTAATTTTATCATATACAGGTTTAATATATTTATTTTTAATATTCTCTTCTGCCTTACTTAAAACATGTAAAGTTTTAGAAATAATATAATATGAATGATTTAATTCATTAAACTTGGTTTTATATGTTTCTAATTCTATTTCCATATTATCTAGATTATCAAGTTTTAATTCTATATTATCTATATCATTTTCAACAATATTTTTTTTAGACATAACTTCATTCAATTCTTCATTTAATAAATTTGAATCAAAAATCTCTATATCTTTTTTTTCATTTGCTAAATTTTTTTCTAAATAAAATTTATCAGCAACTTCTTTTTTTGAATTATAGTTAGCAAGTTTATCTTTTAATAAACTATAATTTTTAATTGAATCAATAATATATTTTTCTAAATCATTACACTTATATTTTTCTTTATAGCTATTATATTTATTCATATAATCAATTTTTCTTGTGTTTAATTCTTCTAATAATTTAGTTGCTTTTTCTTTTAGATCTTTATTCAAATTATATTCATTAATTTTTTTATTTAATAATTGATATGCTTCCTCATAATCATTTACATAAATATTATATTTTTTAAAATATATGTCTAATTCATCATTTAATTTCTTTATATTTTCATCACTAGCTTCTAAAGCTTTATTATAATTCTCTAATTTATCTTTTTCTGAAAGATATTCTTTATATTCTGTTTTAGCCTTTTCTAATGCAGCATATCTATTATTATTTAAAGTAGTTGAAAAACCATAAGGTGTTAATGCTATATCTATTTGACTTATTAATTCATCTTTTTCTTTAATTAATTTGCGATATAAATTTGAATTATTTTTATTAAAATAAATAAAATCAAAACCAAAAATAATAACTCCTAATAAACAAATTAAAGATAAAATATAATTAACCATAAAAGTTAAAATAGCACCTGCAATAATTATTATAATACTAATTATACAAATCAATAAAAAGAATTTATTCGGTTTTATATTTTCTTTAAAATTTTCAATTTTATCTTCACATTCTTCTGTTTTTTTATTTAATTCATCTACTTTATCTAATATTAAATTAAAATTAGAACGTTTGTATTTATCTATCAAATCATAATTAAAATTAGTATCGTTTTCATCACTTGTTTTATGCTTAAAATAAGATATTTTATCACGTATAACATTTAAATTTTTTTCATCAATATCAAAAATATCATCTATATTAATTGATTTATTTTTTTCTTGTTCTTCTATTTCATTATCAGTGATCATTATATCATATTTTAATTTTTGAATATCATTTTTATCTTTTTCGCTAACAAAACCACCTTTAAAATTATTATTAATATTATCTATTTCTGTTTTAATATTTTCAAGTTCAAAAACCATAGAATCATATTGTCTAAAATTTGCTGATATTTCATTTGTTTTAGTTGATTTTGCTATTTTATCATTTATTTGTTTTTTTAAAAAATTTAATTCATCAAGTTCTTTATATTTTATTTCTAAGTTGCTTTCTAAACTTTTTTTATTATATAGTTCATTATTTAAATAATTAATATGTTTTTGGCACTCAGCTATTTTACCTTTTTCATCTGCCTGCCTTAAAGGCTTATAATCTTTTTTTAATGAGTCTAATTTTTTAACTACATCATTATAGTTAATATCATTATTTGTATTATTAATATAATTACCCATTTTACTATTAATATCTATATTAGTTTCTATTTTTAAATCATATGAATTAATAAACATCGTTCTTTCAAATGATTCTTTATTAATACCAAAAATATATTCACCTACAATGCCTGTAAAATTCTTTTTTTCTATGTTATTAATATAAAACTGTAATTCATCATCTTTAGCATTTTTATTAAATCTTCTAACAATATTATATATATTACCTTTATATTCAATTTCTATTGTCCCACCAGCCTCTTTACTATTAAAAGGTAAATAGTGTTCACGTGTAAAATCACTTTTACTCTTTTTAGGAAGTCCGTATAGCATTGATTTAATAAATTCACAAATTGTACTTTTACCATAACCATTTTCTTCGCACAAAGTAGTTAAATTATTTTCTGTATTAAAACTATATTTTTGTAGTTTACCAAAACCTAATATTTCAATTTTATTTATTTTCATAATCAAACCTCACGTCCTTCTAACAATTTCAAACCTAATGAGGTTATTTCTTTTTTATCAGCATCATTAATACTTTCATCTGCCATAAGTGTTCTAACAAATTCTCCTTTTAATGATAAATCATTAATATATTGATTATAATCTATAACTATATTAGTATTAAATACTACTTCAATAAAATATAAATTACTAAAATAACTTTCAATATCCTTAGGAAGAAAGCTTTTATCAGGCAAAAGATCACCAATTAAATTTATTCTATAAATATTATTAGAATTAAAATTAACATTATTTTTAATTTTATCTACAATATCTAAAATTGAATTGGCTAATGTTATATCAACATTTTCAACAATTATTTGACGACAACAAAAAGGAATAAAATTAAAATTTATTTTATTAGCATCAATATCTAATAAAATAAAACCTTTTTGACCAACCTCATCAAATCCTCTTCCTTCAAGACATCCAGAATAAGCATAAATACCTCTTGAATCAATTTTACCATGACTAAAACTATGAATATGGCCTAATGCTAAATAATCAATATATTTATTTTTTAAATCAGAAATTTTTATTAATGCTTCACCAACACTATCAGCTATTTGGCCATGAAGCATTAATATATTAATATCTTCTTTTTTAAAATTCAAATTGTTGTAAAAAGAAAGTGAATTACTTTTGTTTAACTCAATACCAGTTATGCATATATTATCATATCTATATGAAATAAAATCATCAGTAAATGTTTTAAGATTGTCAAGTTTTTCATCATCATTTAATATATCATGATTACCCTTTAAATAAAGAAAATCAATATGAGAATATTTTTTTACTAAAGCATAAAATGCTTCTTTATCTTTTCTTGATGGTTTATCGCTGTCAAAAACATCTCCTGATAACATAATTATTTTTATATTATTTGATGTTGCATATTCACAAAGATGAATAAATGAATTACGTAATTCATTTTTTCTATCATCTGTTATTTTCTTTAATCTACTATTAATTTTCGAACCTAAATGTAAATCAGCACAATGAATAATCTTCATTAATAATACACCTTCCTCACAATATCTATTCTACCATATTTTAATATATTTTTCGACTTCTTTTAACATTAATTTCTTTAAGTTTATAATATTTTAAAATTTATCATTTTATACTTTAAAAAAATTATATACGCACAATTTTCGCATTATTTTTCATAGTTGTTATAATATTTATGATTAAAAAATAAAAATAAGAAAATAATATAAATAGAGATGATTAAAAATGAATTTAAAAGAATTTTATCCTAAAATCAAATATGATTTAGATATAAAAGGAATATCAAATAATTCAAAAAAAATTAGTAAAGGATATATATTTGTTGCGGTAAAGGGGAATAAAACTGATGGTAATAAATATATTGATGAAGCAATAAAAAATGGAGCTTGTTTTATTATTTCTGAAAAGAAATTATTTAGAAAAATACCTCATATTAGAATTGCAAATGCTAAAACAGAATATGTAAGATTATTACAAATATATTATCATTATAATGATGATATATATACTATAGGAGTAACAGGAACAGATGGTAAAACAACAGTTTCAACTATTTTAAATAATATTTTGGATATTCAAAAATCTTCAGCATATATAGGAACTAATGGAATTAATTATTTAAATAAAAATGTTAAAACAATGCACACAACACCTACACCAGATGTGTTTTACGAAGCTTATAATGTTTTTAAAAAACATAATATAAACGACATTGTTATGGAAGTATCAAGTGAAGGGGTAGTTGATGGAAGAATTGATAAAATTAAATTTAATGGGGCTATATTTACTAATTTATCACATGAACATTTAAATACACATAAAACAGTTGAACATTATTTTAAGGCTAAAGCTAAGCTTTTTAAAAATTTAAATAAAAATTGTCTTTCTGTAATTAATAACGATGACTTCTATTCAGTAGAACTTGCAAAATATACTAAGGCTAAAATTGTAACATACGGGATTTTTGGAGGAATATATCAAGCTAAAAATATTAAATTAGATTTTAATTATTCTTCTTTTGATGTCTATTATAAAAATATTTTTTTAGAACATTTTAAACTACCTTTATTTGGTAAATATAATATTTACAATGCCCTTTCTTGTATAGCTTATACAAACGAATTAGGTATTGATTTAAAATATATAAAAAAAGGAATTGAAACAATAAAACCAATAGATGGTAGATTTATGAATTTCAAAAATAAAAACAATATAACTGGTATTGTTGATTTTGCACATACACCTAATGCTTTAAAGAATTTATTAGATAACTTAAATGATTTTAAAAAAGGAAATATTATTCTTATTTTAGGAGCGGCAGGTGAAAAGGATAAATCAAAAAGAACAAAAATGGGAAATATTGCAGTTAATTATGCTGATATAACTATATTCACATCTGAAGATCCTAAAGGTGAAAATTTATTTAATATATTATATGATTTAACATATAATTTAAAGGATAAAGAATATTATATAACACTAAGTAGATTAGAAGCTATAAAACTTGCAAGTAGCATCGCAAAACCTAATGATATGATTGTTATAACTGGTAAAGGTAATGAATGTTTTGAACAAGTTTTAAATTATAATTTTAAACATAATGATTATTATATATTAAAAAAAGCTCTCAAATGAGCTTTTTTTAAATTTTATAACTTGTTTTAATTAAATCACATAAATATCATTTTATACCTAACGCTTCTTTAGCTAACTTATCTGCTAAATCATTATATTTATCATTACTATGACTTTTTATTTTTATAAAATTAACCTTAATTTTATATCTTACTTTATTTGCAAAACTACGATATTCCTTTATCAATGGCTTTTTTGCATTCCATAAACCTTTATACCATTTTTCTATACCCTCATAGTCATAACATATATTTAGTTCTTTTATATTATGATTAATGGCATATTGAATGATAAAACCTGCACCTTTAATCTCTCCTGCAACATTTCTATGTTCACTATATATATCTTTATCATAGGCTTTTTTAAATTCATATTTTTCATTCTCTATAAGTAATACTCCACCAAAAGAATATCTACCTGTTTTTTCATCATATGAACCATCAATATAAGCAGTTGGTATATTATAATTAATTATTACCTCTTCATCATTTAAAAAAGCAATAGCTTCTTCTTCAGTTAAAAACGATTTATGCTTAACATTTTTTCCCTTTATATATTCCCTACATTCGTCCCAAGATGTAAATATTTTATTTTCTGTATCATATTTAACTGCATAATATTTCATCTTATCAACTCCTCGTATAACTAATTATACACTACTTTATTTTTTTTAACAATTAAATATTTAAATTGTATTATCAAATAAAGTTGTAAGTTATACATACATTTTGTTAAAAGTTTTAAATAACGGTATATTTATTTTTTATAAGCCATATCTTTATTAACTCTTTAAATATGCTTACAAATTATAAATAATATATCATAATTAATTAAATAAAAATAACCACAATTGTGGCTAATTTATATTTTTTCTATTGGTGCATTATTTTTAAATAACGTTTTACACTTATCAAATGTTTTAGGAACTAAATCGATTATTTTTTCTGCGATATGTGTGGTTTCATCTATAGATAATAAATTAACCTCACTACCTTTTATCACTAAAAAAGCAATAGGTGTAATTCCAAATCCTGCACCTGATCCACCGCCAAATAGCACATCTTCTTTTGAGATAACTGGCTTTATATCACTACCTCCTGCAACAAAACCTAAATGTAATTTAGATACAGGAACAATAATAATATCATTTTGAATTATAGGTGTTCCTATAATAGTATTTGCTTCAATCATTTCTTTTAACTTATTCATTGATACATTTAATAAATCTGCAATATTACCCATTTTATCATTTCCTTATAATTATTGCGGTAAGAAGACTAATAATGTTTGTTTTAAAACTAATAAAGCAATCTATATTTTCATATTGTTCATCATAAATAAGACTTATTTTTTTATTATCTACTAGTTTAAAGTGATTATTAAAAAAAGCATATATCTGATTTGATATTATTAAATAAGTACTGTTTATTATAGGGTTTAAATAAAGTTCTTCTTTAGTAAATCTAGCCATATAAAACATAGATAAACTAGAATGCTTAAATAGTCTATTTAAAAAGTATTTAGTTTCAATTACTTTTTTTAAATCACTTAATTTATCTTTTCTTTTATTTTCATATATCTTTTTTATAAGTCTTTGATGAGGTAAAACAAATTCTATTAGTCCTATTTTAGCATCAATTTTAATAGTATCATTAGCACTTTTAATATTGATTTTAACATTAATTGCTAATATAAATATTATTATAACAAAAATAAAGATGGCTAAAAACATATTCTCACCATCTTTATTATTAACAAATATTTATTATTTATTCGAAATTATTAATTAATTCTAAACAAATATTACTAGAACGATATGCCATTTCTCTTTCAAATTCTTGATAATCTTCTATTTGATTTTCTTTACCAACAATATCAGAAACATATCTTAAAACAATAAAATCAACACCACTTCTAACACAAACTTGAGCTATTGATGTTCCTTCCATCTCAGCAATTGATAAGATGTTTATATCAACATTTTTTAATTGTTCTAATTTTGAAACAAAACTATCTGCTGAATAAACACAAGCTTCCTTGTAATTAATATTCAATTTATTAAATATAGTTTTTAATTTTAAAATGGTTGTTGGATTTGGAATATATTTAAAAGGCATCCCAGGAACTTGTCCATATTGATATCCAAATGCGGTTGCATCTACATCAGAATAACATAATTCTTTAGCTATAATAATATCCTTAGTATTAACACCGTTAATACCACCTGCAATACCTGTATTAATAATTAAATCACAATTAAATACCTCAATTAATATAGTTGCTGCCATTGCTGAATTTACCTTACCTACTCCAGATGAACATAAAACAACCTCTTTTGTTCCAATAATACCTTCATAGAATTTTATTCCACAAATAATAGTAGCACTATCTGTGTTCATTTTTTCTTTTAATAAAGACATTTCATCTTCCATTGCTGCTATAATACCAATCATACAATTACCTTCCTTTGCCATGCTCCATTTTTAAATCTAAATATAAATATAATAGCCCTTATACATTCATCAGCTGCCATAGCTATCCATACACCTACTAAGCCTAAATTAAGCCATACATCTTTACCACCTAATAAATAACTTCCTAATACAGCTACACTCCAACAAAATATAACTGATAATATTGTAGGGAAAGCTATATCACCACTTGTTTGTAATGCTCTAACAAAAACAATATTAAAGGCTCTACCAAGTTCTAATATAATTTCAATAAATAAAATAGTTTTACCAATACTTAATAATTCTTCATCAACTATACCAAATATTTTATATGCAAAATCACTAATAAGATATAATATAAATGATACTATAACAGCAGAAATTACACTAGCAAATAACGTTTGATAAACCTTCTTTTTTGTTTCTTCTATTTTACCCATACCAAGAAGTTCACCAATAACAACCTGCATTGCCTGTGATATAGCTGATGTAAACATATATGATATCATCGCAAACATTGATGCATATGATTTAATATTTACAATACCTTTATTACCTAACCCATTTACAATAAATAAAATTAATATTTGACTAGCATTATATGATAATGATTCTCCTCCTGAAGGACCACCAATAGCTAGTATACTTTTAACAGTATCTTTCTTAAAATCTTTAAATGGATGCAAAAAGATATTAATTTTAACTCTTTTAAGAAAAACTATAGACATTACAATAACTCCTATAGCTCTTGAAGCTACACTAGATATTGCAACTCCCATAATTCCTAAAGAAGGAATTAAAATAAAATTACCTATTACATTTAATATATTTATTCCTGCATTAATTATAGTTGAATCTTTCATATAAGAATTACTTTTTAAAAATGCTGATAAAGTAGTTAGAATTGCTTGTAAAAAGAGAAAACCACCAACAATTCTTATATATATTAATCCTTTTTCCATACAGGTAGGATCAAGTTTTATCCAGGTAAAAAAATATTTTGAAAATAATAATAAAACTAAACTTATTATTATTCCTATACCAAAAGATAAAACAAAACATACACTATATACACTTTTTTCTTTACTATAATTTTTTGATCCTTTATAGTGTCCTATTAAAATTATAGCTCCCATAGAAAACACCTGAAAAGCAATAATAAATACATTAACTATAGTATTTGTATTTGTTATTGCAGTTACAGCATCTTGATCTTTTGAAATCATTATTTGATCTGAATAACCAACAATTACTTGTAATAATAATTCAAAAAAAATAGGAATTGTTAAAAGAAGTAAATGTTTGAAACTAATTAATTTTTTATATTCTGTTGTCTTTTGCATACTATACTAAAAACTTCAATTGTAATATTATTCTATTACTTTTAGTTTTTCCTCCTACTTCTCCAATATAAATTCTACCTTTATGACGAACACTAATTAGATCATTTTCCTTAAGTATTTTACTAGATGATAAACATACTTCATGATTTATTTTAACAAGACCTGATTCAATCATATCAAGTGATTCTTTACGCGACATTTTATATGCAGATGCAATAATAACATCGAGTCTTAAACTTGATACAATATGCTTTTCTTCTTTTACCTGTCTTTTTACAGCAATTCTTTCGTTTATTTTTTCTAATTCAATAGATATACCACTTATCGTTTTAAATTCATTTTCTACATATAAAGCTATTTCTTCACTACATGCAAAATAGCATTTATCATCATTAAAAATTATATCACCAATGCTTTGTCTTTTAATTCCTAAATTCATCAATGAACCTAATACTTTTCTATGATTTAATTCTAAATATCTTTTATTATATTTAATTTCAAATACGCATATTTTGAAATCTATTTTTTTAATATCTTTAGACTTGATTAA
>CAZQOM010000026.1:0-2455 GCA_964595145.1 uncultured Anaeroplasmataceae bacterium
CTGATTTAATAATTAGTGTTTGTTATGTCATTTTTTGTGAAATTTCATCAAGCAAAGAACAATTTAATAAAGATTTATTTTTAACACTTGATAAAACAAAGTTATATGTTTTATTAGATAAAAAAAATAGGATTAAAGAAATATCAGACAAGTTCTTAAATGATTTAGAAATTAATTTAGCTGATGCTTATAATAAAAATTTCTTTGAAGTAATAGAAATGAAATATCAAATATTTAAATTAAATGGTACAAATGCTGAAACATCTGATTTAAATATATTTTTTAGAAGTCCTGAAACAAAAGAAACGTCTTTAAATTTAGAAATACATGATAAAAATGGTGATGTTTCTGCGTATTATTTACAACAAAGACCAATATATGTATTTTCAAAATTTAAAGGAAGAATATTTATAGGTGATAAAAAAAGTACTGAACAGCTTTTAGGTATTGAAAAAAATTTAGCTGAGTCTACAGGAGAATTAGATATGATTAAAAGTAGATTCATTACTATTTTAGAAAAAACAAATGAAGGTATATTTTTTCAAAATTTAACAGATAGAACTATTTGGATAAATGATATATTAAAAGAAAAATTATGCTTAAATAATAATGAAATGCCTTTAACTGATTTTATTGATAATATTCATCCTGAAGATTTAGCTTTATATAAAGAAAAACATAATTCTATAAATAATATTAATCCAAGATATTCAATTTCTTATAGATATAATACTGGAAGTAGAGCTATTTATATAAAAGAAGAGGGTAGTCGTATTACTAATGGTAAAGTGGTTGAATTATGTGGAATTATTAGAATAATTGATGGTCAAAAGGCCGATAGATATAATTCATTTATTGATAGAGTTTATGGTGAAGCTGAAATGTATAGTTCAATAGATAGACTTTATAAAGAAAATCAAACATTTCAAGTTGTTTTAATGAAGTTGACATCAATTGAACAAATGAATAAAAAGTATGGTAGAGTATTTGGCGATATGGTTATTAGTGAATATGTTAAATGGATTAATAATAAATTTGTTGATGTTAATTTAATGTATCGTGTATCTGGATTAGAATTTGTGTTTATTATAACTGATTATAGAAAAATGGAAATTTTGAAAAAAGAATTAGCAAATGAAGAAAAAATTTTACATATGGGTATTCAATTTGGTAATAATAAAGCTAAGGTTGAGGCGACTATGGGAATTTGTTATTCAAGTGATGGTATAAATTCTAAGGATTTATATAACAAAGCTTTAGAAACATTACGTATTTGTAGTAAAGAACAATATTTAACAAATTATGCTTATTATAAAGATATTTGTTAATAATGAAAGAAATGAGTGATTAAATGATTTCTGTTATATTAATGATGGCTGGAAATGCCTCAAGAATGAATATTAATACTAATAAAGTATATTTACCTCTTGCGGATAAACTTGTTTTTGAATACTCGTTAAATTTATTTTTATCATATAATTTTGAAATTATATGTGTAATTAGAAAAGAAGATAGAAAATATTTAGAAAAATATGAAGATAAAGTTAAAATTGTATATGGTGGAAAAACAAGACAAGAAAGTGTATGTAACGGTTTAATTGAAGCGACAAATAAATATAGTCTAGTACACGATGCTGCAAGACCATTTATTAATAAAACAATTATTGATAAATGTATTAATGCTTTGAAAAATGATAAAGCTTTTATGGTTGTATCTCCTTTAAAAGATTCTATATACTTAAAAAATCCATTAAAAAATATTAATAGAGATGAATTAATATCAGCTCAAACTCCTCAAGGTGGACTAACAAAATTACTTTTAGATACTCATAAAAAAGCTATAATTGATGATTTTTTTGCTACTGATGATATATCATTAATTTTGAAATATTCTAATCAAACGGTTGAACTTATTGAAGGAAATGATACTAATTTTAAAATAACAACTCAATTAGATTATATTACAGCAAAGGAGTATATAAAAAATGTTTAGAATAGGACATTCATGGGATACACATAGATTAGTTGAAAATAGAAAACTAATATTAGGTGGTGTTGAATTTGAAAGTAATATTGGATTATTAGGACATAGTGATGCAGATGTGGTATTACATGCGATTGCAGAAAGTTTTCTAGGGAGTTTGGCATTAGGTGATTTAGGTAAATTTTATCCTGATGATAAAGATGATACATTAAACTTAGATAGTAAAATAATATTAAAACAATGTTATCAAAAAGTATTAGATAAAGGTTATTATTTAAATAATATTGATGTTACAATATATTCAGAAAAAATAAAAATTTCACCTAAAAGAGAAGAAATTAGAAAATCTATTGCAAATATATTAAATGTAGATATTAATAAAATTAGTATTAAAGCTACAACATGGGAAAAAATGGGCTTTATTGGAAGAAATGAAGCTATAGCCTGTGAATGTGTGTGTTTGATAAATAA
>CAZQOM010000026.1:2555-13606 GCA_964595145.1 uncultured Anaeroplasmataceae bacterium
GTTTGATAAATAACTATTGTTTAGAAGGAAAAATAGTGATATAATTAAATTACTTAGGAGGTTTAGAAAAATGGAAAAATGGTTTGAAAAACAATCAAGACTTGTTCAAATTTTATTACTTTTAATTCCAGTAGTTAACTGGGTAGTTGAAGTATGTGTACGTTGGAGTCATGCTTTAAAGAAAGGAAGTTTAGTTAAATATCTAATTGCTATTATAGTTCTATTTGGCGGATTATTTGTTGGTTGGTTAGATATGATTTGGTGTTTATTATTTAAACATTTAATCTTTTGTGACTAAGATTAGAGAGATTTATTCTCTCTTTCTTTTTTAGGAGGAAATGTGATTAGAGTTTTATTTGTATGTCATGGAAATATTTGTAGAAGTCCTATGGCTGAATTTTTATTTAAAGATTATGTAAAAAAAATTAATAAAGAAGATAAGTTTTATATTTCTTCAGCAGCAACATCATCTGAAGAAATAGGAAATAAAGTTCATTATGGTACAAAAAAAATACTTGATAGTTTAAAAATTGATTGTAGTAATAAATTTGCAAGAAAAATTGAAATTAGCGATTATAATAATTTTGATTTTATTATTGGAATGGATAATTATAATATAATTAATTTAAAAAAATTTTTTAAAAAAGAGAATAAAATATATTCTTTATTAAGTTTTGCAGGATTAAATAGAGATATAAGTGATCCTTGGTATACTAACGACTTTAACAAAACATATCAAGATATTAAATTAGTTATTGATGCCTTTTATAATTATTTAATAAATAATAATTTATTATAAGCTATTCTTTTGAATAGTTTTTTATTTTTTTGGTAAAAATTGGTTGACAGTTAAAAAAATAGGTGTATAATATAAATAGTTAGTTGGAACTAACTTCGAGAGGAGTGTTAAGTTTATGGATAAAATATATGGTTTAAATGAAACTTGTAAGCTTAGTGAATTAAAGGTTGGTCAAGCTGGAAAACTTGTATCATTTTCTAATGAAAATAAAGCCTTAAGAAGAAGATTACTTGATATGGGTTTAACTAAAAATGTTGAAATTGATATTAAGATGATTAGTCCGCTTGGAGATCCAGTCAGTATTGGACTTAGAGGTTATCAGCTATGCTTAAGAAAAGAAGATATGCAAAATATCATTGTTACAGTTACTAAAGAATATGTAGTACCTGTAAAAGAAAAGAAGGGAAGGAAGAATAATGATTAAACGTTGTTGTTTAGTAGGAAATCAAAATTCTGGAAAAACTTTGCTTTTTAATGTTTTAACAGGAATGAACCAAAAGGTAGGAAATTGGCCTGGTGTTACAGTCGAACGTAAGGATGGTATTATTAAGGGTACTAATATTGAAATAACAGATTTACCTGGTATTTATTCACTTAGTCCTTATACTAGTGAAGAAGAGGTAAGTAGAAGATATGTTGTTGATGAAAATCCAGATTTAATAATTAACATTATTGATTCAACATCTATTGAGCGTGCTTTATATTTAACTACTCAATTATTAGAATTAAATAAAAAAGTATTAGTAGTTTTGAATATGGAAGATATTTTAGCTAAAAAAGGATATAAAATAGATTCTAAAGCATTAAGTGAAAAATTAGGTACAACAGTAGTTTCTATTTCAGCATTAAAGAAAACCGGAATTAAAGAATTAATAGAAACAATTGATGAATCTGATAGACTTGTTAAAACTAATCTTGAAAAACCTATATATCCTAATGATGTAGAAGATCTAATTCAAGATATAATTACTAAATTAGATGATGACGTAAATGAAAAAAGATTTGCGGCAGTAAAGATTATTGAAAAAGATAAAAGATATTATTCGAAATATTATTTAGAAGAATTTGCTGATAAAATATCAGCTTTAGAAAATAAATATGATACAGATACAGAACAATTAATGGCATCTTTAAGATATGATTATATCGAAGAAGTTCGAAATGTATCAGTAGAAAAGAAGCAGGTTGCTTCAGTAACTGAGAAGGTAGATAAGGTATTATTAAATAAATGGGCAGCAATACCAATCTTCTTAGTTGTTATGGTTTTAGTTTATCTTTTAAGTGTTGGCTTTGTAGGTGGTGCAACAGTAAGTTTAATTGATACGTTATTTAATGGTGGTAGTGAAATAGAATTTGCAATTCCTTTTTTCTCATTTACTGCTGAAATAAGTGAAATTAAAGGTTTAGGGCCATGGTTAGCAGAGTGTATAACAAATGCAGGTGGAAGTGATTGGGCAGCTTCACTTGTTGCTGATGGTGTTATAGCTGGTGTTGGTGCTATACTTAATTTCGTTCCACAAATTGCGATATTATTCCTTCTTATTAGCTTACTTGAAACTTGTGGATATATGTCACGTGTTACATTCTTATTTGATAGAGCGTTTAAAAAACTTGGTATGAGTGGAAAATCACTTATTCCATTTATAGTTGGTACAGGTTGTAGTGTTCCTGCAATAATGGGAACTAGAACTCTAGAAGATAAGAATGAGCACCAAATGACAGTTACTTTAACACCTTTTATGCCATGTAGTGCTAAATTACCTATTATTATCTGTTTTATTGGTGGTATATTTGCACCAATGATGGGTGAAAGTAATACTTGGATTGTTATATTCTTAATGTATGTTTTAGCTATTGCAGTTATTATTCTTGCAGGATTTTTATTAAATAAATTCTTTGTTAAAAATAAATCTACAAGTTATATTACAGAATTACCAGAATATCATACACCTAGTGTTAGTTATGTTGCAAAAGATGTAGGAGAAAAGACTTGGGCATTTATTAAGCGTGCTGGTACAATTATATTTTTATCATCAGTAGTTATCTGGGTAATGCTTAATTTAAATTATCAATTTAAACCTGTTGATGATATTGAACAAAGTTTACTTGCTGACGTTGGTAGATCAATTTCATGGTTATTTGCTCCTATGCTAGGTATGAATTTTTCTTGGGGAGCTTCAGTATCTGCAGTTCAAGGTTTAGTTGCAAAGGAAATGGTTGTTTCATCAATGGAAGTTATAACAGCTGTTGGTGAAGGTGGAGATGTATTTGCTGGTAATGGCTCATTTGCATTCTTTAATGGATTTAGTGCAATGGGGTATATGGTATTTACATTGTTCTCAGCTCCATGTTTTGGCGCAATTGGTGCTATGCGTAGAGAACTTGGTTCATCAAAGGCTATGTGGAAAGCAATAGCATTTGAAACAGGTCTTGCTTGGGTATTAGCTTCTGCAATTGGTATTTGGGGAGTATTCTGTTAGGAGGTATTAATTATGAACAAAGTAGATATAGCAGTAGTTGTTTGTGTAGTTTTATTTGTTCTTGCTGTTATCGTTGTACGCTTTATTTTACCTTCAATAATGAAAAAGTGTAAAAAAAATAAACATGAGGAAACCTATACTTGTGCAAACTGTAAACGTCGTTGATATAACAGTTATTGGAATAATACTAGCTTTTGTAGCTATTGTTGTTATTCATCTTGCAAGAGTATATAAAAAAAGCCCTTGTGGTGATTGTGCGAGTGCTAAGCAATGTAATGCTTTTTCAAAGGAAAAAATATTAAAAGCATATAAAAAACAATGTAAGTTAGAACAAAAAAATAAATGAAAAAAGTGTTACAGTTAAAAAAACTGTAACATTTTTTTTGAATCGCTTGACTTGGTACAGTTGGTACAGTATAATACTGTTGTGAAAAATATAGAATTAAAAATTACATCAAAAAAATCAATATATTTAGAATTGGCGGAAAAGATAGAATCTTTAATAAAATTAGGTGTCTACAAGGAAAATGAAAAATTACCATCATGTAGAAAACTTGGTATCAAGCTAGGGGTGAGTCCTAATACAGTCGAACGTGTTTATTCCTTATTAGAAGAAAGGGGTGTTATTTATACTTTACCAAAAAAAGGGATTTTTGTTAAAGCCTATCATTCTGAAGATGATTATCAAAATGAAATATTCAATGTGCTAAAACATTTTAAAGAAAATAATGTTTCAAAAAATCAACTGATAATGTACATCAATTTAGTTTATAATGAAGAGGGAAGTGATATGGATGATTGAAATAAAAAATGTAATTAAAAGGTTTAATGAAAAAATAGTATTAGAAGATTTAAATCTTACTATTCCTAAAGGTAGTATTTTTGGGTTAATAGGAATTAATGGCGCAGGTAAATCAACATTAATGAGACTTTTAGCCACTATTTATAAGCCTGATTCAGGAGAAATATTTGTTGATAATCAAAACATTTTTGAATCTAAAAAAAATAAGAAAAAAATATTTTTTTTACCAGATGAACCATATTATACATTAAATAGCACTGTTAAATCATTAATTGATTTATACAAAAATTTTTATGAAGAGTTTGATATTAACAAAATATATTATTATATGAATAAATTTTCTATAGATACAAATAAAAAAATAATCACTTATTCAAAAGGCATGCGACGTAGATTATTTATTTGTATTGCTCTTTCATGCAATGTTGAATACATATTATTAGATGAAGCATTTGATGGTCTTGATCCGATAGCAAGACTTGATTTTAAAGAAATGATTACAGATATATATGAAGAAAATGATGAAATAACTGTTATCCTGTCGTCTCATTCATTAAAAGATTTGGATGATATAATTGATTCCTTTGCTATTATAAATGACAAAAAAATCATATCATGCGGAAATACAAATGAACAAATAGAACAATATATTAAATATCAATTGGTTTTTAAGGAAACTAAAAATAAAGCAGATTTTATTTTGTTAAACCCTATTAATATCTACTTAAATAACAAAATAGTTGAAGTAGTATTCAAAAAGGATGATAATTCACATTATCTAAATGAATTGAAAAAAATGAATCCTATTATTATTGAGCAAATGCCAATATCCTTTGAAGATTTTTTTTCAGTGATTGTAAGAGAAAGGAAGTATTTCAAATGAAAAAAGTATTCAAATATGAATTAAAAAGAAGTATTCCTTTTTTATCTATTTTAATTGGTGTAGGAATAATAATATATTTATTTGTATTACTAGGAAGCTATTATATTACAATAAACGATTTTATTTTTTTTGTAGGTTTTTATCTTTTTATAAGTATCTTAATATTGATTTATTATAATTTTTCTTATAATAAGAAAAAAAAATCAACAGATTTATACTATTCATTGCCTGTAATACATAAAGAATTATTTCTTGCAAAATATCTATTAACTATATTTGAATTAATATTAATTGGATTAATTTTTATATTTTTTTCTTATACTTTTTTAGGAATAATGAAATTAGGTGTTTCTTTTACTGGAGAACATATTTATTTAAATGAAATTAAATTAATAAATTTATTTTTAATTGAAATAATTCAAATCATTTCAAGTATATGTTTAATGAATCTATTTTTATTTTTATTTAACAGATCAAATACTTACTTAGATTTTATATTATATTCAATAATTATTATTTTTATTCCTAAATTATTTTTATCAAACATTATAATATTTATTGGAAAATGTAACTATGCTTTAGATTATGGATTATATTCGATGCTTACTAGTTGGTGTAAGTATTACATTTGTAATATGACTGATGAATTTTATGTTTTTAATTTTATATCATGTTTAAGTATTACTATTTTATGTGGATTATCTTTTTTTCCTTTATATATTTATAGTAGTAATACATATGCTGAAAATGTTGAATTACCTGATAAAAAGATATTTGGATATAAAATATTTATACCAATATTATCAATATTAATTATCATTTATTTTAGTTTAAATGGTATATTTAATTTAATTTTATTATTTATATTATTGATTGTGCAATATACTTTATATGCATTATTTGAAAGAACTATAAAAATAAATAAAAAAGATATTATTGTAATAATTTCTACAATAATTATAGGAATTATTATGATATTTATTATGAGTTAAGAAAGAGGATATTATAATGAAAAAAATCGCGTTTACAACACTTTTAGGGATACTTATACTTGTTTTTGCTAGTTTTAGCAATTTTCAATTAAATGCAAAATCGTATTCTACCCAAGATTTACTAAGGAAGAATCAGTTAAGTGAAAATATGATTTCTATTGAAAGTAAAACAAAGAGATTGAATTTGTTTAATTTAATTCAAGCCCATATTGATATTAATATGAATGAAAATGAGAAAAAGGAGATAAATGATGTTAAAGAATTAAAAGATTTTACAGGAACCACTTATACATTGTTCGAATTGAATCCTATTGGTTATATTATTTATCATAATGATTCAGGAATAATCTTTGAATATGCAACAAATAGTAAATCACCATATTTAAATTATCAAGAGAATTTGTATTATGGAGGAATGATGAATTATTATTGTAAAAAAAATAACATTTATTATAATACTTTAATTGAAAATGAAATTATATTTGAGAAAGATTCTGATTATTTAAAAGATAATTCTAAAATCATTTATCAAAGAAATGTAAATATGCCAAATCAAAATAATTTAGATTACGTAGATGGTAAAATTAAATTTAATAATTTGGTTCTTTCTTTAGAAAATGAAAAAACAAGCACATATTCTAATGATCAACCACTTATTTCAATGGAATCTTTTTTTCAACCATTATCGAGTAGGTTTCATATGGGGTATATCGATGTTGGAAATGGTGTATGTGGATATATTGCAGCAAGTTTAGTTTTAGCTTATAATTCTTTTGCATATGATGATTTATTAGTATCTGATACATATGTAAATAAAACTAATAGAACCTTAAATGGAGGGATACTTACAAGAGAATTAATAAGACAAGATGGAAAAGATCCAACTGCTGATAATATCAGTGGAACTACTGCTGACAGTATGGGCGACTGTGTAAGAAATTATTTAAAAAATGTTAGTAGTGGAACTAAATCTTGGAAAGTGACAACATGGTGGGGAACAATTAATTCAAAAGGTGCTATCAACAAAAATCAACCTCCAATTTTGTTTGGTAATTTAAAAGAGCCATCAACTACTAATGTTGACGATATAAGTAATGCTACTGCTAAAGGAAGTGTTAATCATGCAGTTGTTGCATATGGAACTGTAGGATCATCATATAGAGTTCATTATGGATGGCCAGGTTATTCAGATGTTATTTTGAACTATAATGCTATTGGTGGAACAATGATTTTGAGTTATTTTTAAGAAAGAGGATATTATAATGAAGAAAATAATATGTATTATATTAAGTTGTATTTTATTAGTATCATGTTCAGGAAGTGTTAAATTTTCTAATGAAATATATTTTAATAATGTAATTGGTGAACCATTTAGAATAAAATTAAAAGCTAATAATTATCTTCAAAATGGAATTGGAGGACATTTTAAATCAAATAATAATTTAAATCAACTTCAAGAAGAAATATTAGAGAAAAATGATTGTAAGACTTATATTTATGAGGATACTATTATATTAGAAAAAAACATGAATGATATAACTCAAATTGTTACTATTTGTGAATATAAAGGATATTATAAATTTGGAATTCCATTAGTGTATATAATGGAAAATGATGGAAAATATATTAATCAACTAGGATATTATTTTACTCCTACACATTATATTATTGCAGATAAAAATATAGATACTGGAGATATTGATTTATTTAATAATGATTGGTATAAAATTAAATGTAATGAAGAAGAATTTATAAATTTTTATAAAAAAACAAATATGTTTAATATTTTAAAAAATGAATCATATAATATTTCTATTAAAGATGGTATAAAAATACGTAATTATGATATTTTAAAAATTAATATTGAATTTAAAATAGAAAACAGTGAGACATATATAAAATATATTTATCAAAATTAAAAATAGTTATATTTTTATTTCCTTCTTATTATAATGAATTAGGGAGGAATATAATGAATTATGCTATTATTTTATGTGCTGGTAAAGGCAGTAGAATGAATTTTTCAAAACCTAAATATATGATGCCTTTATTAGATAAGCCATTAATAAATTATATATTAGATTCTATTTGTAAAAGTTGTATAGCTCATACTATATGTGTTTTAAAAAGTGAAGAAGAGTTTAAAAATCTTCCAAGTTTTGTTGAGTGTTGTATTCAAAAAGAACCACTGGGTACCTTAGATGCAGTAAAAACTGGATTAAAATTAATAAATGATGATGGTAATGTATTAATAATTCCTGGAGATGTGCCGTTAATATCAAAGGAAATGATTGATAAATTATTTAAATTTCATGAAAAAAATAATAATGACATATCATTTATATCTTTTATAAATGATAATCCATGTGGTTATGGAAGAGTAATAGAAAATAATAATTTAATAATAAAAGAAGATAAAGAATTAACAGAAGAAGAAAAAAATATTAAAGAAGTATATAGTGGTATAATGTGTGCAAAAATTAAAGAATTATCAAAACTATTACCTAAAGTAAAAAAATCTATTATTACAAATGAATATTATTTAACAGATATTATTAAATATTCAAAAAAAGTTAAAAGAATTATAGTTGAGGATTCTTTTACATTAAGTGGTGTTAATAATTTAAAAGAATTATCAAAATTAGAAAGTGAATATAGATTTAAAATAATTAACGATTTAATTTCAAATAATGTTTATATTGAAAATAAATATAATACAATTATAGGGCCTGATGTAATATTTAACCCACCAGTATATATTAAAAGTGGTTCTATAATATTAGGTAAATCTAGTATAGGTAAAAATTGTATAATTGGGCCACATACTTCAATTAATAATTCAAAAATTGGAAATAGTGTATTTATTTCTTATAGTGTTATAAATGATTCTAAAGTATTAGATGAAGCGATTATAGGTCCTTTTTCAAATATAAGAAATAATACGATAATAGGTAAAAATAATAGAATAGGTAATTTTAGTGAAATAAAAAATAGTATTATAGGAGATAATACCAAGATAGCACATTTATCATATGTGGGAGATACAACATGTGGTAAAAATGTTAATTTTGGGTGTGGTACTATTACTGTTAATTATGATGGCAAAAATAAATATAGAACTAATATAAAAGATAATGTATTTATAGGATGCAATTCTAATTTAATTGCTCCTGTTAATATAGAAAAAGGATGTTATATAGCTGCAGGAGCAACTTTAACAAAAGATTTAGAAGAAAATGATTTTTTTATTTCTAGGCCTGATTACTTAATTAAAAATAATTATATATCAAAATATAATTGTGGTGATAAATGATATATTTTGGTACTGATGGTATAAGAGGTATTCCTAATAAAAGTTTAAGTGTAGATTTAGCTATGAATATAGGGAAATCTCTTTTTATTTTTAATAATAAAAATCTTATAATAGGAACTGATACAAGAATATCGAAAGATTTATTATCTTGTGCTTTAGTTTCTGGTGCTTTATCTAGTGGATTAAACGTATATTTTTTAGATATAGTATCTACTCCAGCTATAATGTATTTATCAAAAAAATATAATTTTTTAGGAGTTATTATAACTGCATCTCATAATCCCTATTATTACAATGGTATAAAAATAATTAATAATGGTAAAAAAATAAATAGTGAAGAAGAACATTTAATTAATAATTTTATAAATAATCCAATAATAAATTATTTTGATATAGGAACATTTTATAATGATTATAAAATGATAAATAATTATCATAAATTTCTTCTTAAAAATATTACTCCAACTAAATTATCTATAACTATAGATTGTGCAAATGGATCTTTATATAAAACTGCTCCATATATTTTTAATCTTGTATCTAATAATTTAAATATAATTGGTGATAAACCAAATGGAAGAAATATAAATGATGGGTTTGGTTCAACTAATTTAAATGCTTTAAGAAAAGCTGTTTTAAAAAATAAAAGTGATATTGGGTTTGCATACGATGGGGATGCTGATAGAGTTTTATGTGTCAACGAATTAGCAAATATTGTATCAGGTGATATTCTAATATACATATTAGCTTTATATTATAAAAAAAATAATATGCTTAAAAATAATAAGGTTGTATTAACTAAAATGAGTAATATTGGAATAATTAATGCATTAAAAGAAGAAGGTATCGAAAGTGTTATAGTAGATGTTGGAGATAAAAATGTATTAGATGAAATGCATAAACAAAATATTTGTTTAGGTGGCGAAACAAGCGGTCATATTATAATTCCTAAAGTCGGTTTTGGTGATGGTATTTTAGTGTCATTAGAAATATTAAAAATATTAGAAGAAACTAACACTTTATTATCTGATTGGCAAAAAAGGGTATGTTTATATGAAGAATGTTTGGAAAATATCGTTGTTAAAAATAAAAAAAATGTAATGTGTGAAACATTACATAATAAAATTAACGAAATAAAAAATATTTTAAATAATGATTGTAAAATCATTGTAAGAGCTTCTGGAACAGAAGATTATATTAGAGTATTAGTTATGGCCAAAAATAAAGAAGATGTTATTAAATATCAAAAAGAAATTATTGATTTGATAAACTTCTTGGACGCATAACACTTATAGATTCTCTTATTTTAATTTCACCATTAATTACAAGTCTTTGGCTTGATCTATTCATTAATATACTTGTAAGTAATGTGAATGCTTTTTCACCTAATATATTTAAATCTTGTTTGATTGTAGTTAAAGAAGGTTTAAAATATTTAGATATATCCAAGTCATCATAGCCTGTTACAGATATATCATCTGGCACTTTTAGGCCTTCTTTTTCTAATCCACCAATTAATCCGATAGCAATTAAATCAGAAACACAAACAACTGCAGTTACATCCGTTTTACTAAAATATTTAGCAGCTTCAATTCCGCAACTTTCAGTGAAATCGCCATAATATACATAATTAGGATTATATTCAATATCCTCAGATATTTGACCGATAATATAACCGGCAAATCTTTCGTTGCTAACAAATGAATTTCTATCACCGTTAATAAATCCTATTTTGGTATGTCCTAATTTTTTTAATAGTTTTATAAGATTTGCAATTGTATT
>CAZQOM010000027.1:0-13458 GCA_964595145.1 uncultured Anaeroplasmataceae bacterium
AAGAGCTAGTATTCTTAATGAATTATTAGCCATTTGTTCACATACTAAAGCAACATAACTTAAATCATTATTACACATTCTATTTATTTTATCAAAAGCACCTTTAGTAATTAATAAATATTTATTTTCTTTTTTTATAACTACACTTTTTATTTTTTTATTACTATCAAATGGTATTTCCAACACTCTTTCTGCATTATTAATAGGTATTCCATATTTTTCATTTGCCTCTATCAATGCTTTTTCAGTAGAATCATTTAAATTATCAGAGCATAATGCTAAATAATATAAAAATATTTTTTCTTCATCATTTATATTACAAATAGATTTTCTTTTTTTGTAAAAAATTTCTTTTACTTCCATTTTATTTTGAGTAAGTGTACCAGTTTTATCAGAACAAATAACATTACACGAACCCAAAGTTTCTACTGCTAAAAGTTTTTTAACTATCGCGTTTTTTTTGCTCATTTTATTAACACCAATAGCTAAAATAATAGTAACAACAGTAGCTAATCCTTCAGGTATTGCAGCAACAGCTAAAGCTATAGAACTTTTCAAACATTCAATCCAAACTTCACTAGTTTTATTACCATATTTGATTTGTCCTATTAATTCTAAAATAAATATTGAAAAACAAATACATATAGCTATAATGCCTATAATAGTTCCAACACTAGCCAATCTTTTTTGAAGTGGAGTTGATTTTTCCTTTGTTTCATTTAATAAATTAGTTATTTCACCTACAAAAGAATTCATACCAACATTTGTAACTAACACCTTAGCTTTTCCTGTTAGAACAAGTGTTGATGAGAAAACTTTATCGTTTATATTTTTATTTACTTGGACTGATTCACCAGTAAGCGATGATTCATCGACTGTTAAACTATTCGCATCAATAATATAGGCATCTGCAGATATATAATCACCTGCTTCTATAAGCATTATATCTCCTGCAACAAGCATTTTAGACTCAATTTTAATTAATTTTTCATTTCTTATAACTTTAGAATTAATTGAAGACATTTTCTTTAAAGCATCTAAACTTTTTTCAGCTGATGTCTCTTGGATAACACCCAAAATGGAGTTAAATAAAACAACAATTAAAATGATAATACTATCAATATAATTAGATGGATCTAATATTACTGATACAGTTGCAGAAACCATTAATATGATTATTAAACTATCTTTAAAAGTTTTTAAAAATTTTATTATTATAGTATCTTTTTTTTGCTCAACAAGTTTATTTTCTCCAAATCTTTTTCTATTTTTTAAAACCTTATCATTATTCAATCCAGTATTAATATTAGAATCATATTTTTTTAGCATATCATTCAAATTCATATTATCCTCCCAATTTTATAAATAATTACTACTATTCTACAGTTACACTTTTAGCAAGATTTTTAGGCTTATCGACATCATATTGTTTAATAACTGCAGCATAATAAGCAATTAACTGAATAACAAGTGCGCTTACTAAACCTGATAAATAATGAGCTACGTTAGGAATTATTATATCATCATTAGGCATTGATAAACTCTTAGAAGATATAACAAATGTTTTAGCACCTCTTGACGATGTTTCAATTAAATTATTTCTTATAATTCGATTAGTCCCTTCTTGAGTAATTATTGCAATAACAATCGTTTTATTATCTATTAATGCAATAGGACCGTGTTTTAATTCTCCAGAAGAAAATGCTTCAGTATGAATATATGCAACCTCCTTTAGCTTTAATGAGGCTTCTAAACACATCCAATAATCAATACCTCTACCAATATAAAATACTTCATTAGCCTCTACTATTTTTGATGCCAATCTTTCACATATCTTTTTGTTTTCTAAAACTTTATCCATTGCTAAACTTATAGCTTTTAAATTGTTTTTTAAATTTGTTTTATTCTTACTAACCGCTCTTGCAAGTATTGCTGATAAAGCAATCATAGCTGTATATGATTTAGTTGAAGCAACAGCTATTTCCTTTCCAGCATATATATTTAAATGAAAGTCAGATAATCTAATCATTGTAGATTCAGCAGTATTAGTAATAGTAAGAGTTGGATAATTATATTTTTTATATTTTTTTATAACAGCTATTAAATCAGCTGTTTCACCACTTTGAGAATAAAAAATAAAAAAAGGTCGTTTAGTAATAAGTATATTAGAATATACAAGTTCTGATGCAGAAAATACTTCAGCATGTTTATCACATATTTTTTCAAAATAATATTTAGCATAATAAGAAGCATACATTGATGAACCACAACCAACCAAATATAGTTTATCAGATTCTTTAATTAAATGAATTATTTTTTTAGATATATTAACCTCCTCATAATTAAAATAATCATTTATTAGTTTTCTAATTATTGATGGTTGTTCATATATTTCCTTTAACATAAAATGATTATATTCTTGTTTATCTATTTCTTCTTTTTTTACTGATATTTTTTTATAATTTAATGGTTTTGATATTCCAATAATATCAGAAATAAATAAACTATCCTTAAATGCTATACCAAAGCTTTTATCTTCAACTGAAATATATGAATCAGCATAACCTATTAAACCAGAAATATCAGAAGAAAATGATGTACCATTTTTACTACGACCAATTAATAGAGGACTTTTATCTTTAATAAAATAAATCATATTAGGATTTTTTCTGTCTAGTATTAAACAAGCATAAGAACCTTCCATAACACTCATTGTTTTTTTTATTGTTTCTTTAATATCTAATGTTTTAGAAAAAAAATCAATTAAATTAGCAATAACCTCGGTATCAGTTTCACTTATAAATGTGTAGTCTTTTAAATATTCATATTTAAGTGTTAAATAATTTTCAATTATACCATTATGTACAACAACAAATCTATTATTCATCGATACGTGTGGATGTGCGTTTATTTTACTTGCTATTCCATGTGTTGCCCATCTCGTATGGCCTATTGCTAAATCCGATTTAAAATCATTTAATATTTTTTCTAAATTACAAATTCTTCCCTTTTCTTTACAAATAATTATTTCATTATTTTTTTTATAAGCTACACCAGAAGAATCATAACCTCGATATTCTAATTTTTTTAAACCATCTATAGCTTGTTTTAAAGCATTAAAGTTTCCAATATATCCAACTATTCCGCACATATTATCACCTGGTTAATTATATGCAAGAAAAAGAAAAAACTAACACTATAAAATGTTAGTTTAAAATATCTTCAAAACCTAAATCGGCTTTTATTTTATTATATAATTCATCAAATTCTTCTGTTGGCTTAATATAATTTGGACAAATTATATTATTATCACTTTTATATAAGCCACTATAATAAACCTTGTCACCTTGTAAATTAAAATCAGGTAATTTTCTTAATGTATCTTCATCATAATCATAAAAAATTTCAAATCCAATAAATTTTTTACATTTTTCAAGAAATGAACGATTAGGAGCTGAATTATTATCATCATCATTATTAAAATACTTTTCACAATTTCTAACTAAAACAATCTTATAAGCATTAGTCCCCTCTATTTTTAAATAGCTTATTCCATAAGAGGTAACTCTTGGCTTATAGCCTAGTTTCCTTAATCTTTCATCCATATCACATTCTAAATATTGATATGTGATTGTAGGATAATTTATCTTTTTAGGCTTATATCTAAATGTTTTCATTGAAGCTATTTGAATAGCAATAGTCATATAAATAAAAACAATAGCTATTAAAACAATAAAAACTTTTGTTAAATTGCCACTAGTTTGTGTAACTCCTAGGATTAATCCAATAGCTACAATAAAACTAATTGCTACACTTATCCATAAATATCTTGGTTTTATATTCTTCATTTTATCACTTCTCCAAATCAATAACACCTAAATCAGCAACAAGCGCCTCTTGATAATAATCATATAATTTATAAAAATTTGGTACTGGTCTATAATAATTTAATCTTACATTTTTTGAATCATAAACAAATGTATGTGAAAAATATTTTTTAGTATTTTTAATTTGTTCTTTTGCTATAGAAATAGTATTTTCATTATTATTTTTAAAAATATATAAATTAATATTTGCAGAATAGTTATCCATTTCATTTGCGATTATTTCATCTTTTAATGATTCACATGTGTACATATCTTTAGAAAAACCTTCTTCATTTTCAATAAATACAAACAACATTAAAGTATTTTTATATAATCTAGCATATACTTTTACAAATTCATTTTTTATTAATAATGGATTTTTTTGATAAGCCATATTAGATTCAAAATAATGATATGGTTTAATATCATAACATCCTAAACAATTTAATTTTTCTTTTTTTTTCTTTTTAAACATATAATCACCTTTTTCATAAAAATATTATACTTATTTTTTATAACAATGTCAATTTAAAGAAAAAAGAGAGCAACATAATACGATATATCACTCTCAAACTAATTATTCTATTATTTCTATTTCGCCCTGTTTGTGCTTCTTGTCATATATATAAATCATATATGAACTACAAGTTCCACAAACTAATAATATAAATGCTACAATTATTCCTAAAACACTAGATCTATCCCATGTTTTATATATATCTATACATTCTTTACCTAAAAATATAGATATAATTGAAGCAAGCGATAATCCACATATAACATAGAAAAATGGTTTTCTATGTTTATCTAATATTTTATTTATAATATTAGAAAATAATAGCATTCCTATAAGAAAACCTATAACAAGCATTATATATACTAATAATAAATTGAAATCTTTTAATAAATCAAAACCTATATTATTCATTAGTGGTGTAAAATAACCAAATATCATTAATAATGCGGTTGCAGATAAACCTGGAACAATTTGTGTTAAAGCTATTAAAATACCTATTACTAAAAATAGAAGATAATTTAAGATATTCAAATTTTCTAATGAAGCTGAATAATTAACAAATATAACTATAATTGATAAAATAAGTGGAAAAATAAAGCCTAAACCAAATAATGTAGCTCTTTTTTTCGTTACTTTTTCTTCTTTTATTTCACTAAATACAATTGGATATGTCCCTATCATTAAACCAACAAAGAAGCATATTGTTTGAAATGGAAATCTATCTAAGAAAAATTTTATTAAAATAACGCCTATTAAAACACCTATTAAAACACCAAATACAATAGGTAATAAAAATAGAAAACATAATTTAAATTTTTTAAATATGTTTGATATACTATAAATTAATTTGTCATAAATCTTAAATGCAATTGCAATTGTAGAGCCACTAACTCCGGGAACAATTATAGATAATCCAATTGAAAAACCTACTACAATACTTATTAAAATTTCTTTTATATTCTTATATTTCAAATCCATTATATCACCACTAAACTCCCTTACAATTTTATACAACAATAATTTTATCATAATTCTATAGACTTGAAAAGATTAAATTAATTATACTATTTATGAATTTTATTACAAAATGGGCAAATGATTTCTAAATCATCGCTTATTTTAGTTATATTTCTAAAAACCATTGCCGCTTCTTTTGTTCTTTTATATAGCCACTCATCTCCTGATAAGTCAGCTTTTTCTAAATCCTTTAATTCTAGTGTATGAATATGTTTTTTTAAATTCTTAGGTTTCTTCTTATTTTTCTTATAAACAGGCCCTTTTAATCTTGAAATAATTGTATCAAGTATAAATTGAATTTTATTTAAACATTGTAAAGCTTGACCATAATATGAATTAAAATGTCTACTATAACCTGTATGTAATTTGTCTAAGGCTAAAAAATAATTTAGATGATTAGCTCTTTCAAGTAAATTAATTTCAATAGTTTGATTAGTATAAATTAATTCTTGTAAAATTCTTAATCCAGCTTTACATAAAGATATTGTTTCATCTACTGTTTTACAAAAACTATATTTTCATAAAACACCTTCACAAACTACTTCTATTATACTCGTTTAATATATGGAAGTCAAAAAATCACTTGATAAAAAAATATTATTTCTATATAATACTATAAAAGGAAGGGATTTTATGCAACCTAAATTCATCAACTCAAAATCAAAATTATATTTAGTAGCACCATCATTTGGTTGTACTACTAGTCCATATAATGAAAGATTAAAAAAAGCAATAAAACAATTAAGACATCTTGGCCATAAAGTTATTATAGGAGATAATTGTTTTTTAGCTAAAGGCTTATGCGCTTCTAATACTAAAGAATTACGTGCTAAGGAATTTATGGAAGCTTATGAAAGTGATGCAGAAGCCATTATTTCTGTTGGTGGTGGCGAAATGATGTATGAAATACTTGATTACATTGATTTTGAAAAAATAAAAAAATTACCGCCTAAATGGTTTATAGGATTTTCAGATAATACTAACCTAACCTTTACATTAACTACATTATGTGATATTCAAACTATTTATGGTTCTTGTGCTGGAGGATTTCACTTCAAAAATTATACATATGATGTTTTAGATACTTATGAAATGATGCAAGGAAAAAAAGAATTTATGGGTTATTTAAAATATGAATCAACTCCAGACAGAAGTAATCCTTTTGCTGATTATATATTAGATTCCAAAAAAATAATCACACCTTATAATTATAAAGAAAAATTTAGTGGAACAATTATAGGTGGAAACCTAGACTGTATGCAATTATTATGTGGAACTAAATATGATAATGTTTGTAGTTATACAAATAAACATACTGAAGGTATAATTTTTTATTTTGAAGCTTGTGATTTAAATGTAACAGCAATTAAAAGAGCTTTAATCCAATTAAAAAGATGTAATTGGTTTAATAATATTAAAGGATTTTTAGTTGGAAGACCATTATGTATAAATGAAGAATTTATTAATATTAACCATATAAACGCTGTAACAGATGTTTTAAAGGAATATAATGTTCCTATATTATTAGATATTGATTTAGGACATCTATCTCCAAGTTTACCATTTAGAAATGGTGCTTACGCAACTATAGAATATAAAAATGAAAATATATATATTAACTATAAATAAATGAGGCATAAATGTTTATGCCTCATTTAAACTTTATATATTTTTAATAAACACATAATAATATGCCTATAAACTGAACTATTGCACCTGCTAGGACAAAAAAATGCCAAATAAAATGTGCACTTTTAACACTTTTTTTAGCAAATGGAATCATACCTAGTGTATATACTAAACCACCACCAAGTATAAACCATAATAAATTTAAATTATTTTTTATAAAGTCTGGTATGAAAATTAAACCACTCCACCCGATAGCAAAATATAAAGTGTAATGAATCCATTTAAATCTTCCCGGCCCAAATACACATACAAATGTAACACCGGTAATTATTAATACCCACTGTATAATAAATAAAACAATACCTAATGTATTACCCCAATATACTAAATATAGTGGTGCAAATGTGCCACCAATCAATAAGTAAATTGATGTATAATCAAATCTTCGCCATATTCTTTTTACTGTTGAGCCTGTTTTAAATGAATGATATAAACAACTCATCAGCATCATAAAAAACATACTAAATCCATAAACTATCGTTGAGGTAATCTTTAAAGCTGAATCTGATTTAATAAATAATAAAATAAAACCTACAAAAGCTAAAATAGCTCCTACACCATGAGTAACTGCATTCCCTATTTCTTCTAATAATGGTCTTTTAGGCGGTTCATTTAATAATCTATTTTTATTCTTTTTTTCTCTTTTCTTTTTTCTTATTGGTTCAAGTTTTATATCTTCTTCATATTTTTGATATGCTTTTTTGTTTTCAATTTTTAATTTATCTTCTTCTTTTTGATTTGATTTATCTATTTTTTTATTTTTCTTTTCAATTTCTAAATATTTATTTTTCAAAGTTTTCACCTTCTTTTATTAAAATTATATATCAATCTCAACTTAAAGTCAATAATATTAGATTACCTAGTTTAAATTACTAAATGATTTATAATCATTTATTTCTTTTTACTACATATAATTAAATGGGTGATTATATGCTTGCAAATTTTACTATTTATGACGATTATATTTTAATAAATAATGTGACTGAAATAAAAGAATTTAATGATGATTTTTTTCTAATTAAAGTAAATGATATACCTTATGAAATAAATGGTGAAAATTTATCATTAAAAGAAGTTACTAACGATAATAAATCTATAAAGATAACTGGTAAAATAAATTCGTTACAAATAAAGAATATTAAATCTAAACAAAATAAAAGTTTTATAAAGAAGCTATTTGCTTAATTTATGGTTGCATTAAATGATTTATACAAAACTATAATTGTTATTTATTTAGGTTCGTTTTCTTATATTCTTTATCAAATTATATTTTATCATCAAAAAAAATTTCTTTTTATTAAAACCATATTTTATTTTTCATTTTTAGCATATAATATTATTCATATTATTAATAAATATGATATTAATATTATTTCGATTTACTTTATTTTTTATATTTTTGGTTTGTTTTTGGCTAATAAATTATTTTATAAAAATATTAAAAATAATAATAAATTATTTGATATTTTTTTAATTCCATTAAAAAAAATATTTTTAAAAATAATAAAATTTATAACTATTCCACCTTTTATTTATATCATAAAAGATAGATATGAATTGCATAAATTTTATAAAAGATATCCTTATAAAAAACCAATTAGCATTTATTATCTATTCTAAAAAATAACTATTTTTTTCATGTGATGTTTGACTTATTATATTATTTATAATATAATTTACTTTGTATTTTTTTAAAAAATGGAGGTATCTAATGAAAAAAATAGGGCTTGATGTTGGTTCTACAACCATAAAATGTATCGTATTAGATGAAGAAAATAATATAATTTATTCTGACTATAAACGTCATTATTCACATATAAAAGATAATATAGTGTCAAAATTAAATGAACTTATTAATAATAATATTGTAACAGATGAATGCTATTTAGCTATATCAGGATCAGCTGGTATGGGTCTTGCTGAAGGTGTTAAAATACCATTCGTTCAAGAAGTTTATGCAACACGTATTGCAGCTAATACATTAATACCTGGAACTGATTGTATAATAGAACTTGGCGGAGAGGATGCTAAAATATTATTCTTAACAGATGGTATGGAAGTAAGAATGAACGGTTCTTGTGCAGGTGGTACTGGGGCGTTTATTGACCAAATGGCTACTTTATTAAATGTTGATATAACTGAAATAAATGGACTTGCTACTAATCATCAAAAGCTATATTCAATAGCCTCTAGATGTGGTGTTTTTGCTAAATCTGATATTCAACCTTTATTAAATCAAGGGGCTTCTAAATCAGATATTGCTGCTTCTATTTTTAAAGCTGTTGTTAATCAAACAATTGGTGGTTTAGCTCAAGGTAGAGAAATCAAAGGAAATGTTGCTTATCTTGGAGGTCCTTTAACATTCTTATCAGAATTAAAGGCTAGTTTTGATGAAGCCTTAAATGTATCAGGTATTTGTCCTGAAAATTCATTATATTATGTTGCTATTGGTGCTGCATTATGCGCAAAAGAAAAAATATCTATAAAAGAAAAACTTGCAAGTTTAAATGAATATGTAAATAGTTCTACTTATGCTTATAATCAACCTTTATTTGCTAATATGGATGAATTAAATGATTTTAGATTAAGACATAGTAAAGCACATATAGACAGTTTACCACTAGAAGGCTATAATGGTAAATTATATTTAGGTATTGATAGTGGTTCTACTACTTTAAAGTTTGTTTTAATAGATGAAGATGAACAAATAAGATTCGAAAGTTATCAACCTAATAAAGGAAATCCTGTAGAGGTTATTCATAAGCTTTTTACCGAAATATATGATAAATATCCTAATATAAATATTGCAGGTAGTGCTTCTACTGGTTATGGTGAAGAACTTGCAATGAATGCATTTAATTTAGATGCTGGATTAGTTGAGACTATGGCTCACTTTAGAGCTGCTGCTAAATTTAAGCCTGATGTTGATTTTATTATTGATATTGGTGGACAGGATATTAAATGTTTTAAAATAGAAAATAATGCTATTGCTAATATCTTTTTAAATGAAGCATGCTCTTCTGGATGTGGTTCTTTCTTACAAACTTTTGCAAATGCATTAGGTTATAATATTGAAGATTTTGCTAAACTTGGACTTATGGCAAATAAACCTGTAGATTTAGGTTCTAGATGTACAGTATTTATGAATTCAAGTGTTAAACAAGCTCAAAAAGATGGTGCTACAATAGAAAACATTTCTGCAGGTTTATCAATTTCTGTAGTTAAAAATGCTTTATATAAGGTTATAAGAGCTACAACAAGCGAACAATTAGGTAAAAATATTGTAGTTCAAGGTGGAACATTTCATAACGAGGCTGTATTAAGAGCTTTTGAAAAAGAATTAAATTTAAATGTTGTTTGTCCGAATATATCTGGATTAATGGGTGCTTATGGTGCTGCACTATATGCTAAATCATTAAAATTAGAACATTCAACAACTATTACTAAAGAACAATTAAAAGTATTTAAACATAATGTACAAAATATAAATTGTAATGGATGTAATAATCATTGCTTATTATCAATAAATACATTTTGTAGTAATAAGAATAAATATATAAGTGGTAATAGATGCGAAAAGCCTCTTGCTAAAAAGATAACTAATTCAAACTCTAATTTATATGAATATATAAGAACAAAATTATTAAGTTATACTCCTGTTAAAGGAAAAAGAGGAAAATTAGGTATTCCACTAATTTTAAATATGTATGAACTATGGCCTTTTTGGTACACATTCTTTACTAATTTAGGATTTGAAGTATATAATAGCGGATTTTCATCAGAACAATTATATACTTTAGGCCAACATACAATTCCATCTGATACAGTATGTTATCCTGCAAAGCTTGTACACGGTCATATTGTAAAATTAATTAATGAAGGATTTAAGACAATTTTCTACCCTTGCATGAGTTATAATATAGATGAACAAAAGGGTGATAATCATTTTAATTGTCCTGTTGTTGCTTATTACCCTCAAACAATTGAAAATAATTTAGAGGCTGTAAAAAATATTAATTTCATAAATGGTTTTATTGGTATTCATGATAAAGAGATTTTTGAACAAAAAATGAAACTTCATTTAAAGAATTTTAAAATTTCAAGTAAAGAAATTAAAAAGGCTTCTTCTTTAGCTTATGAAGAGTATGAAAATTATTTAGCTGATTTAAGGTGTCAAGCAGATTATATCATTAAGGAAGCAAGATGTAATAATAAGCAAATAATTGTTCTAGCGGGAAGACCTTATCATGTTGATCCACAAGTTAATCACGGTATAGATAAATTAATAAATGGATTTGATGTAGCAGTTATTACTGAAGAATCAATTTCACATTTAGTTCCCAAATTCAAAGTAGGTGTATTAAATCAATGGACATACCATGCTAGACTTTATTCTGCAGCTAAATATTGTACAACCCAAAAGGATATGAATTTAGTTCAATTAGTTAGCTTTGGTTGCGGGCTTGATGCAGTTACAACTGATGAATGTAAAGCTATACTAGAAAGTCATGACAAAATATATACCCAAATAAAAATAGATGAAATAACGAATTTAGGTGCTGTAAAAATAAGACTTAGAAGTCTTTTTGAAGCATTAAAACAAAAGGAGGAAAAATAATGGAAACTAAGGAATACCCAAAGTTTGTTGCTTCAATGCGCAAAACTCATACTATTTTAATTCCTTCTATGTTGCCATTTCATATGGCCTTATTCGAAAAAGCATTACTTGCTTCTGGTTATAACGTTGAAATAATGAAAAATGAAGGGGCAGATGTTGTTACTGAGGGTTTAAAATATGTTCATAATGATACCTGTTATCCAGCATTATTAGTTATAGGCCAATTTATAGATAATTTAAATCATAGAAATGACCATGATAAGCTTGTATTATTAATCACACAAACAGGTGGTGGTTGTAGAGCTTCTAATTATATTCATCTACTAAGAAAAGCTTTAGATAAAGCTGGGTATGGATTTATACCTGTTGTATCATTAAATGCTTCTAATCTTGAAAAAGATAGTGGTCTAGAATTAACATTCCCACTGATAAAGAAAATCGCTGCAGCAATGACTTATGGTGATGAAATAATGTATCTATATAATAAGACTCGTTCTTATGAAATAAAAAAGGATGCTGCTAAAAATTTAGCATTAAGTTGGGTTGAAAAAATAGGTAAACAATTTGAAAATAAAAAAGGTGTCTCATATAAATCTTTAAGAAAAAATTTATATGAAATTGCAGATAGTTTTAATAAATTAGAACTAGATTTATCTCATGCAATACCTAAAGTTGGAGTTGTAGGTGAAATATATGTTAAATATGCATCTTTAGGTAATAATCATTTAGAAGACTTTTTAGTTAGTGAAAAAGCTGAAGTAATGGTACCTGGTCTATATGGATTTATCCTATATTGTTTATATAATTCTATTTATGATAGTAAATATTATGGTCATGGTAAAATCAAAAAATTAGGTTCTAAATTTATTATTTGGTATTTAAAACGTCGTGAAAAATTAATGATAAATAGTATGAAAAAAACTAAATTCACACCAATGAAATATTTTTCACATACTAAAGATTTATCTGAAGGTATTTTATCACATGGAACTAAAATGGGTGAGGGCTGGTTATTAACAGCTGAAATGATGGAACTTGTTGAAATAGGATATGATAATATTATTTGTACTCAACCATTTGGATGCTTACCAAATCATATTTGCGGAAAAGGTGTAATGAAGAAAATTAAATCACTTCATCCTGATGCAAATATTGTAGCAATTGATTATGATCCTTCTGCTACTAAAGTAAATCAAGAAAATAGAATTAAACTAATGCTAGCTATTGCTAGAGAAAAAATTAAAGAAGATGAGGATGCTAAGCTGTAAAATACAGCTTAGTTTTTTTATATGAAAACATACTTTAGAAATGAAATAATAATTAAAAAAAATACATATATTAATCAAATATTTAAAATAGTAAAGGGAAATGTTACAAATAAAAATAATACTGAGCACTATAAACAAAATGATTATCTATTTTTAGACAAAATATTTTATAATAACTATACACTTGATGATTATATTGCAGTTGATTTAGTTTATGGAATTTGGATAGATAAGAATGATATTGATATGAATTATTTTAAAATATTATCTAAAATGTATCAAGAAAAGAAAAATCATGCTGAACTATTATTAATTAATGATTCTATAATTAAAGTAGCCCGTTATTTATTTTTTGAATATAAAAATAATAAAACAGAAAGTTTTTATATCACATTTTCTATGAGTGAACTTTCAGTTTATTTAAATATTTCTAAAAAAACACTTTCTTCAATAATTACCTTTTTTATATCTAAACAGGTTATT
>CAZQOM010000028.1:0-3433 GCA_964595145.1 uncultured Anaeroplasmataceae bacterium
AACCAATATAAATATGGTTTTGCAAGACGATCTAAATGATGATTTTTACTTATATTAGGATTTATTCTTTTATGATGGTTTTGCATGACCCGTCAACCTTCATCAAACAAATTTCATAAGGATCTACAGACAATCCTACCTTTTGGCCTGTTTTTACATCTTCGTAAGTATGAACAACAAATTCCTTACCAGCTAAATCAACACATAACTCATAATGAACACCCTTAAAAATTGATGATGTTACATCTCCAATTAATTTAGCTTTTTCTAATGGAACAACATCAAAATCTTCTGGTCTAATCACTACATCTACTGGTTCATTATCTGAAAATTCATAACCAACACATTCAAAATCAACATCTAAAAAACGAACCAAATTCTTTTTTACATATATTCCTGATACAATATTAGATTCACCAATAAAATTTGCAACAAAACGATTAATTGGTTCATTATAAATATCTTTAGGAGAACCTAATTGTTGAATAATACCATCTTTCATTATAACAATTCTATCAGACATAACCATAGCTTCTTCTTGATCATGTGTTACAAAGATAAATGTTATACCTAAATCTCTTTGCATCTGTTTAAGCTCATATTGCATGTTTTGACGAAGTTTTAAATCTAATGCTGAAAGTGGTTCATCAAGTAATAATATTTTTGGTTTAAGTATAATAGCTCTTGCTATCGCAACTCTTTGCATTTGTCCACCGCTCATATTAGTTATCTTTCTATCCTCAAAGCCTGAAAGATTAACCATTTCCAAAGCATTCTTTACAGCATTTTTTAATTTTTCTTTTAATTTCCAATTCATATCAAAGAAAGTAATCTTCTTTGCCTTTTCTTCTGGAACACCAAGTGATAGTTTATCCTTTGTTATTTCAGCTTTTAAAGCATCCTTTCCTCCAAAGAAATTAATCATAAACTTACGTCCACGATTTTTAAGTCCAAATGCTACATTATTAAATACATTCAAATGAGGAAATAATGCATATCTTTGAAAAACTGTATTAATCGGTCTAGCGTAAGCTGGAAGATCATTCATTTCTTTACCATTTACTATTATTTTTCCAGAATCAGGACTCTCAAACCCACCAATCATTCTAAGTGTTGTAGTTTTACCACAACCTGATGGTCCAAGTAGAGTTAAAAATTCATTTTCATAGATTGTTAAATCAATATTATCTACGACTGTTACTGCACCATATTTTTTTATTATATTGTGCAATTCGATAATTGGTTTTTTCACCGCAATTTACCGAACTTGAAGAATAAAAAATATTCTTCTCCTTTTTTTCCTTTCCCCGATATTTTTAAGAGAAAAATCTCTTCAAAAAATCTATTCATATAGACGAGATTAATTATACACCAAAAAATAATTTTGACAAGAAAAAACATTATATTTTATAAAAAAAATATATCTCCTCTAAAGAGGAGATAAAATATTAATAATTAAGTTTTTGTTCCATAGGGAAAAATAAATCATATAATTTATAAATATCATCAAATTCATATATATGTAAAAATCGATGAACTTCTTTAACATTCCATTGCTTTACATTATAAATTTTAAAAAATGGTAAATATCTTATTCCTTTATTAAAATGCTTAATAACAGTATCGGATTTTATATTTCTTTGTTCGTTAAATCTAAAAGGAATATATACCTTTTCTTTTAAATATTTATATAATGCTGTTTGATCAGAAAAATATAATTTCTTATGTTTTAATAATGATATAGCATTTTCAAATAAATTAGTTTCCTTTACTCTTTTCATATTAATATATAATACTCCAGAATTAAAATAATCTTTTTTTATCCAAAATTTACCTAAATAATCTAAACAAACGGCCATTTCTTTATTATCTATATCTATTTTTTTAAATTCTTCAAGTGATGCACAACACATTATATCTGCATCTAAATATATTAATTTATCACAATCAATATATCTTGTAAGTAATAATCTTATAAGTGATGCGGGTGAATATTTAGGATTCATATTAGGAGTATCTTTAAACGTATTTTCAAAATCACTTGATACATCATAATAAGACACTTCATTTAAAAAATTATATCCCTTCATTACTTTTTTCAAATACAAACAAGACTCTAAACTTATTTTAGGAACATCAGACCAAGAAACCTCCATAGTCATAATATGTAAATGTATAGGTTCCTTTGTATACTTTAGCATAGATAAAACATTTAAACAAATTCCATGAAAAATCTTTTGATTTCCTGTTTGTAAAACATGTATCATTTTTTAAACCTCTTCTACTTCACAAATATTTTCATTCAACAATTCTTTTTTTCTACTTTTCTTAACTCTAATTACATATATTATATATATAATTGCACTAATAATTGATAATAAATAATAAGTAAGTGCACGCCATAAAATCATACCAGTAACGCCAACATCACTTGATAAACTACCAAATAATGATGCAGTAAATATAGTAGTAAACGCAAATTCAATACCACCTGTACCACCTGGTGTAGGAACCCATACCATTGTTGTTATAGCAAAAGCACTTGCTAAAATAATATATGGCATAATTTCAATACCAAAGTTTGCACCTAAAGCCTTTAAAATAAAATATGGTATTGCATAATAAAAAATTAAAGTAACCATTTTTATCAAAATAGCTGCAATAAATGAACTTTTATGCGAAAATATTTCTTTAGCTGCCTCTTGAGCATTTTCACAATATTTTTCAAATGCAGGAACTGCCTTTAATAAATGCTTGCCAATGAATTTGATTTTACATAATTGTAATAATAATTTTTTTAGTGCATCTCTAATAAATTTACAAGTAGCCATTAATATCATAAAGCATAATGTAAATAAATTCATTACAAAACCTAATATGATCATCCAAGCTGTTGCTGAAGTGAAATTCTCACTAAATTTAGAATAAAAAACTAAAGAAATTATCGCAAAAATATTAGTTGCAATCATAAAAGCAATAAAATTTGAAACAATTATACCAGTAGAATCACTTGCTTTAATTTTCTTTTGAGTAAATAAATAAACCTGTATAGGCTGTCCACCTGTTGAAAATGGTGTAATATTATTAAAGAAATGTTCTGTTCCACCAACTAAATATAAATCCATAAATTTAGCTTTAGAACGATTATGCTTTGCAATTAAGCATAAAGAAAGTGGCCATAAAAGTGCATATATAATAATACATACAACAGCTAAAGTCATATCTATACCATCAACAGTTTTTATTAATTCTAAAGTAGCATTTATATCATTAAAATTTAAAAATATGGCAAATACAGCTATAGTCATTAATAAAACTAATATAATGGAAATAATAGTTTTTTTATGTGACATCGGCTTTTTATTTACATCTTGTTCTTTATTTTCCATATTTTCACTCCCTTCTCTTTAATATTTTACTTAAATAATACAAA
>CAZQOM010000028.1:3443-13413 GCA_964595145.1 uncultured Anaeroplasmataceae bacterium
TATCAATACTTATTAACATTTTCCTTGATAATATGTCGTAAAAATGATAAAATTTCTAAGTAAAATATATTTTACATTATTAATTTTAAAGGAGTGTGGAAAATGAAGGAAAAAATTATATATTATCATGATTTAAAAAATGATGATTTTTCTGGAACAAATATAACAACAACACCTTTAAAAGATAATTACAAATATGTTCATAAAAATCCTTTATGGGTTATAACAGCTGGTTTTGTATATTTTATTTTTGCAAAACCAATAATATTTTTTATTACAAAATTTATATGTCATCAAACATTTGCAAATAAAAAAGTAATAAAACAAGCTAAAAAAACTGGTGGAATGGTTTATGGAAACCATACTACTATGCTAGCAGATGCTTTTGTTCCAAATTTATTATTTAGATGGAAAAGAAATTATATTATTTCTTCTCCTGAGACTATGTCAATTAAAGGAATTAAATGGTTATTACAAATGCTTGGTGTTTTACCTTTAACGGATAATTTAGCACTAAAAAAGAAATTTTTACGTTCTTTAAAATATTTTTTAGAAAAAAATAAAATAATAACATTATATCCTGAAGCTCATATATGGCCTTATTATACAAAGATAAGAGAATTTGATGAGATGAGCTTCAAATATGCGGCATTATTTAATAAACCAGTTTATGCTTTAACTAATTGTTATCAAAAAAGAAAATTTGGCAAAAAGCCTCGTATTGTAACTTATATTGATGGGCCTTTTTATCCTAAAACGGAATTAAATAAAAATGAAAATGCTAAATATTTAAGAGATTTAGTTTATAATGCAATGTTAGATAGAACAACTAAATATTCTACATATTCTTATATTAAATATGTGAAAATTGAAGATGAAGAAAATAAATAATAAATACTTTATAAAAAATAGTGTAACCAATAAAATAGGCTACACTATTTTTTTATAATAATATAGATATTATTAATTATAATTCATTACTTTTAAAAAATAAAAGTCCTTCATAATAGTAACTTTGGTCTATACTTTTTAAATAAGTATCTTTATCATTTACTTTATCAGTTAATGCTTTTTTTTATATGCTCTTTATTTCAAAGTCAATAACAGGACTATGCTTCATCGCTGAAAGATAATCTTCTTTATTAACTAAACTCCAATCAATAACTTGACCTAATTCTTTTTTTTAAAATTAAATCAAGCCAAATTCTTGTACTTCTACCATTACCCTCACGAAAAGGATGGGCAATATTCATTTCCACATATTTTTCTATGATTTCATCATAGGTTGATTGTGGCATTTTCTCTATATTTTTAAGAGTGCTATCTAAATACATAACAGGTGCAAATTGAAAATTATTCTTTGCCATATTAACTGTTCTTAATTTACCTGCAAAGTCATAAATAGAATCAAATAAATGTCTGTGAATCTTTGAAAGTGAATCAAATGTTCCAACCTCAAGACTATCTAAATATCCACTTTCAAAAAAGCTTAATAGCTGATTTTTTACTTAATTTTTCCTCTACCTTAGCTAATTCATTTGAATCAATAATACCAAGCCTATTTTCTAGCATCATAATCTTTTTTCCCTTTCCACATTTAAACTAAATACAATATTATTATACCATAAAAGCTTTGAAAATGGCAAAAATGACTGTAAGTATTAAAGCGTTGAATAAAATTAGTGTAGCATTATTAGCTACACCAATTAAATTAAATATATTGATTTAAAATAGACTCTAAATATTCTTGTCTACCAGAAGCATTTTCAACATCACTATGTTCTAAAGCATAATCACTTAATTCCTCTAAACTAACACTTCTATCACTTATTTTTTTACCAATACCAGATTCATATGATTTATATCTTTCTTCCTTAAAGTTTTCAAAAACTCTATCCTCTAATAGTTTAGCAGCTATTCTAAGTCCTCTAGCAAAAGTATCCATACCTGCTATATATGAAATAAATAAATCCTCATCTGTAAAACTTTGTCTTCTTACCTTAGCATCAAAGTTTAAACCACCTTTTCCTAAGCCACCATTTAACAATACTTCATACATTGCTAGAGTAGTATCATAAATATTTGTTGGAAATTGGTCTGTATCCCAACCTAATAACATATCCCCTTGATTAGCATCTATAGATCCTAATACACCATTAATTCTTGCAATATTAAGTTCATGATTAAATGTGTGTATAGCAAGTGTAGCATGATTTGCTTCAATATTCATTTTAAAATCATTTTCTAAACCATATGTTCTTAAAAAACCTATAACAGTTTGAACATCAAAATCATATTGATGTTTTGTTGGTTCTTTTGGCTTAGGTTCAATTAATAATTGTGCATTTAAACCACTTTTTTTATTATAATCTCTTGCAAGAGTTAATAAAGTAGCATAATTATCTAATTCTTTTTTTACATCAGTATTTAATAATGTATCATATCCTTCTCTTCCGCCCCAAAATACATAATTTTCGCCACCTAATTTTTTAGTAATATCCATAGCTTTTTTTATTTGGGCACAAGCGTATGTAAAAACAAGTGCATTAGGACTTGTTCCTGCTCCTGCTAAATATCTTTTATGATTAAAACAATTTGCTGTTCCCCATAAACATTTAATATCTGTTTTTTTCATTTTTTCTAATACATAATCTGATACTTTATCTAAGGCTTCATTAGATTCCTTTAAAGTTGGCATTTCTGGCGCCATATCTCTATCATGGAAACAAAAATATTTAATTCCTAACTTTTCCATAAATTCAAATCCTGCATCAACTTTATTAAATGCTTCTGTTAAAGGATTTTCATCTTCAAAACTACGTTTAATTGTATCAGAACCAAATTGATCAGAACCCTTAGCACATAAAGTATGCCACCAACTCATCGCAAACTTTAAATGCTCACTCATTGGCTTACCCATAATTATTTCATCTGCATTATAGTACTTAAATGCTAATGGATTAGTAGAATTTTTTCCCTCATATTTAATCTTTCCAACTTTAAAATATTCTTTCATCATCTTTCCTCCTCATAAGCTTTTTTATAAAATTCTTTTAAAGATTTATATAAATTTTGATATAATACATATCCTTTTTCATATTCTTTATTCCATTGCATTTTAGGCAACGTTTCATCTAAAGGCTTAATTATTTTATCAATTGCTTCATCAATGCTATTATAAACTTTATCAGCAACCATTGCAAGTATTGCCACACCTAAAGCTCCACCTTCATCTTGCTTTATTCTAATGACTTTATTATTTAAAACAGAGGCTAAGATATTTCGCCATAAACTTCCCTTAGCTCCTCCACCAGTTATTTTAATATTATAATTATCTTTAGGTAATAAAGTAAAACAATCCTTTAGGCTATAACATATTCCCTCTAATACAGATCTTATAATGTCATTTTTATTTGTATTTTGTTTTAAACCAATAAATGTCCCTGTTGCAAAAGGATCATTGTGAGGTGTTCTTTCACCATTTAAATAAGGTAAATATATAACACCACTTGATAAAGGTTTTGATTTATCTGCATAGTTATTTAACGCATCATAATCCTCATTAAAGACTTTATCCTTTAGCCACTTATATGATAACCCACATCCATTTGTAACACCCATAATATGATATGTATTAGCAGTTGCATGCATAAATATTTGCATATTTGTCTTTTTAGCAAAATCCTTATCAACAGGTGTAAAAACAACACCTGATGAACCTAATACTAAATTAACATCTCCTTTTTTAATAACGCCATTTCCTATAGCTGCGGCAGCTTGATCTCCTGCTCCACCTACTATAAAACAATCTTTATCTAAATTAAGTTCCTTACAAATATCTTCTTTTATATACCCAGATATTTCTGTTGACTCAATTAATTTAGGAAGCATATTTTCATTAATACCAACATAATCTAATATTTTTTTAGAATACTTTTTATTAAAAATATCAACCATCTGCATACCAGATGCATCTGAATATTCAGTTGTAAATGATGATGTAAGCATATATCTAATATAATCCTTAGGAAGCATTATTTTAGCTATTTTATCAAAAATATTCTTTTCATTATTTTTTACCCACAAAAGTTTAGCAAGTGTAAACGAACCTACAGGCTCATTTCCAGTTTCTTCTTTTATTATATCATAAATATCATTTTTTAACTGTAAAGTTTCCTTATATGTTCTATTATCACACCATATAATACTATTTCTAAGTAAATTATCATCTTTATCTAATAATACTAAACCATGCATTTGGCCTGAAATACCAATACCATTTATTTTATATCCACTACTAGTAATATCTAATATTGTTTTCTTTACAGCAAAAAGCCAATCTAAAGGATTTTGTTCAGCATATCCCTGTTTAATACTAATAATATCATAACCTACTGTTTTAGATAAACAACTATTTCCTAATTCATCAAAACAAACAGCCTTTGTTCCACTTGTTCCTATATCAATTCCTAAATAATATCTCATATTAAATATTCCTTTTCTTATTTTTTTCATTAATACTTGATGTAATAAAAGCACTACTACCAATTGTTACATTAGGTCCTATTACAGTATCTCCACCAAAAATAGAAGCTTCTGAATATATTGTTACATTATCTAATATTGTAGGATGTCTTTTAACACCCTTAAGTTTCTTTCCATCCTTTAATGATAAAGCTCCTAAAGTAACACCTTGATATATTTTTACATAATTACCGATTATTGTAGTTTCACCAATAACAATACCAGTTCCATGGTCAATAAAAAAATGATGACCAATCTGTGCACCTGGATGAATATCAATACCAGTTTTACTATGTGCTTCTTCACTAATAATTCGTGGAAGTAAAGGTATTTGAAGTTCATATAGGCTGTGAGCAACTCTATATATAAATATTGCATAAAAACCTGGATAACATAATATTATTTCCGATTTAGAATTAGCTGCAGGATCACCTTCATATATTGCATCTAAATCAGTCTTTAATAATTCATCTATATTAGGCAATTTATTAATAAAACTTGATACAAGTTCTTCTTTATTTAATTTAATATTAAGCATTATTTCTATACTATTAACAATTAAAAATAGATCCTTTTTTATAAGATTTAGTTTTAAATCAAAATAAGTATTTTTATCAGAAATTTCATCATTAAATCCAGGAAATAAAATATTCCATATAGAATTAATAAAACTTGATACTATTTCTTTTTTTAATATCTTCATTTCATTTAAGCTATTCTTTTTATTAATTAACCAATTATTTATATCATTCATTTTAAAACCTCATTTACTATAATTATTATATATCTATTTTTAAAAAATTAAAACAGTTATTTAAAAAATACCCTGTCAAAAGGGTATCAATTTATTTCTTTAAATATTATATTATTTTTATTAAATAATGTATTAAAACAAAAAGTTGTAAGTAATATTACAATTAAAACAATTAATGACATTATAAAGTATATAGCACCCACAAAAAAATAAAATTTAAATATATTTAAGCAAATCAAACTAATTATTAATAATAATAAAATAGAAAAACAAAAGCTTGTTATAACAATTATAAAATTATTTTTAATTATATTTATTAATATAGATAATCTATCTTTATAATAAATGTTATTAATATAATTAATATCAACCATTTTCTTTTCTTTAATCATTATTAATATAGCTAGACTTATCATCATAATGGCAAAACATAGCCATAGATAAACATTTGCAATTTTTACAAAGTTAGAAAACATGGCTAAATCTGAATCTATTAATGCTTGTTTTGAATAAATAGTATTTTTTTCTTTATTAATTATACTTTTAAGTGCGTTATTATTTATTTTTTTACTGCCACTAAATAAATAATATGGAGAAAATACCTCATCTTTTAAATCTAAATCTAACGAAAAAACATCTAGTGTAGAATAAATTCTATAACGTATATTTTCATTATTTGTATGCCAAATACCAACAATAGGAACTCTTACAATCTTTTTAACTTGACCATTTTTTCTACTAAATAGATTTATATAATCACCAACATTAATTTTTTCTTTTTCTGCAACATATGATGAAATATAAAATCCTTTATTAAATGAAGTTTTACAATTAAATTTTTCTACGCTTGTAAATCCAAAGAAATTTTCTATTTCCTCAGAATAAAAAATATTAGCATCACCAAAAGTTTTTATTCTTATCTGTATTATATTCTAAAGTAATATAATATGTTAAGATACTTTTCATTTTATAATCATTTAATACTTTCAAATATTTTTTATGCTTTTCTAAAGTATTTTCCTTAAAGATATTCATTTTAGAATAAGATAGATATTCTTCTTCTCTTTCTAATACAATATTGTCATCTAAATAATTATATCTATTAACAAAATAACCATTTAAATAATTTTTTGTTAATAATAGTAATCCTATAAGTAAAAAAGTAATAAAGCATTGAATAAATATAGCTTTTGTTTCTTTAACAGGATATAAAATAGATCTAATTTTCATATAATACTACCTTTTTACCTTCTATCTTATATATTTTATCAAAAAAACTATCAAATTCATTACTATGAGTTACCATTATTATAGTACAGTTATAATTATTTTTTATCTCTAATAAATGATTCATAACATTTAAAGCATTTTGTGGATCTAAAGAACCAGTTGGTTCATCACATAATATTATTTTTCTATTTGACATTACAGCTCTAGCTATACTTACTCTTTCTGCTTCTCCACCACTTAAATTTTCAGGATAACGATTAATAATTGATGATAAATCAAGTAAATTTATAATATTATTTAGTTTTTCTTCATCTATTTTTTCTTTTAAATTTTTTAAAGGTATTATTATATTATCCTTAACAGTTAAATAAGGAATTAAAAATGGCTTTTGAAATATATATGCTAAATTATTTTTTCTAAACTCTTCTCTATTTTTATTATTAATAATAATATCATTAAAAATATATTCTCCACTAAAACTTTCTAATAAACCTAAAATAGCTAAAAGTGTAGATTTTCCACTACCTGACTTACCCTTAATCGCTATAAATTCATTTTCATTTATACATATATTAGTATCATCAAATATAACATTTTCATCATAAGCTTTTTTTATTTATTTATTACTAAATTAATCATTTATTTTCCTCCATAAATTAAAGTTTAAATTCTTTTTAACATTCTTTTTCGATATATGATGAATAGATAATAATTCTAATACTAAACAGCATATTATACTTAATAATAAAATAATTCCAAAGCTTCTTAATATAATTAACCAAGCTAATAATATTCCTAGAATAGATGATATTGTTGCAATAATACCTAAATCATAAAAATATTTATTAATAAGCTTCTTTTTAGAAGCATAATAAATATAATTAATAATAATATCATTTTGTTCTTTTGAAATATAATAAGCATAAAAATTCCCTATCGCAAATGCCATGAAAAAAATAGGTATTATACTCAATAAAACAAATAATTCCATTGTAAGTTTATTCATATTTAAAAAATGACTTTTAAATGCCTTACCTTCAAATGCAAATGATGTTTCAAAAAGGTCATTATAAGAATAGTGATATATTTTTTGTTTTGGTGGGTAAGTATCATATATTGCGATACTAAATTCATCAAAATTATCAACTAAACATATATATATATGGACATTTAACTTCAATATCGATAAAATAATTTTTAACTCGTCTATCAACAAAATAATTTTTATATTCGATTTCATCAGTTTCTAGATTTTTATTATTTGTATAAATTTGATTAAGCTCTAAATTTATATCATCTAATGAAAAGAAATATAGCATACCTTGATAAAATAAAGGTATTCCAGTTTGAAGTCCTTTCCTATTCAAATAAATAATATCTAAATATTCATTATTAAATTCTACATAATCAATATAATAATATGTAGCATTTTTTTGTTGTTCTAAAGTATAATCATTAAAGGCTTTTGGTGTATTATATGTGTAAAATTTATCATCATCAATATCATTTGATATATTATATAAAAATAATAATTGATTACTTAAATAAAAAACTACAATGAATAAAGCGAGAATAAATAAAAAATTACTTATAAAAAATAATAATCTAGTAAATTGTCTATTTTTCTTCATTTTTATACATCTTCTATAAATATTTATAAGCATATTTTACACTTACAATATATATACGCAAAAAATAACTAATTTTTTTCACTTTTTCATATAATAATTTATAAAAACGTTTACAAAAATAATTTAGAAATTAAAATACGCCTAAAGATAGCATAGTTTTTGCAATTTTATCAAATCCTGCTATATTAGCACCAGCTAATGTATCATAAGGATTACCAAGACTATTTGCAGTATTATAAACATTATTAAATATATTTTTCATAATACCTTTTAATTTATTATCTACCTCTTCAAATGACCAATTCATTCTCATTGAATTTTGACTCATCTCTAATCCAGATGTTGCAACACCACCAGCATTTGCAGCCTTTGCTGGACCATATATTATTTTATTTTCGATAAAATATTTAGAAGCTTCGAAAGTTGATGGCATATTAGCACCTTCACATACTGCAATAACACCATTTTTTACAAGCATTTTTGCTGAATCTAAATCAATTTCATTTTGAGTAGCACAAGGTAAGGCTATATCACATGAAATACTCCAAATCCCCTTTGATCCTTCATAATATTTAGCATTTGAAACATAATTTAAATAATCCTTGATTCTTCCTTTTTTAACCTCTTTAATTTCTTTAATGGCATCTAAATTAATACCATTTTCATCTAAAATATAGCCATTAGAATCACTCATCGCAATTACTTTTCCCCCAAGTTCAAATACCTTTTGACAAGCATATATTGCAACATTACCTGACCCTGATATTATTACTCTTTTATTTTTAAAGGAATCATTATTCATCTTTTTTAGAGCCTCTAATGTATAATAACATAATCCAAAGCCTGTAGCTTCTTTTCTAGCTAGTGAACCACCATACGTTAAGCCTTTTCCTGTTAATACTCCAACATTTTCGTTTCTTATCCTTTTATACTGTCCATATAAATAACCAATTTCCTTAGCTCCAACACCAATATCGCCAGCTGGAACATCACAATCAGCACCAATATGTCTATATAATTCTGTCATAAATGCTTGACAAAATTTCATTATTTCATTATCACTCTTACCCTTAGGATCAAAATCAGAGCCACCTTTTCCTCCACCCATAGGAAGAGAAGTTAAAGAATTTTTTAATACCTGTTCTAATCCTAAAAATTTAATTATTGAAGCATTAACACTAGGATGAAATCTAAGTCCACCCTTATAAGGACCTATACTTGAATTATATTGAACTCTATAGCCTCTATTTACTTGAACATTTCCTAAATCATCAAGCCATGCTACTCTAAATTGAATAAATCTTTCTGGTTCTAAAAATCTTTCTAATATTTTATTTTTTTCAAGCTCAGGATGCACAATTACATATGGTTCTAAGGATTCTAATATTTCCTCACAAGCCTGTAAAAATTCCTTTTCATTACTATTTTTTTTAACTACTTCCTCATAAACTCTTTTAACATATTCTGTTTTAAACATTTCAATCACCTTTTCTTTATAGAATATCCAAACTTACCAAGATTTTCACCAAGTGTATAATACTGTCCATGCGAATACGCAATAGGGTCTGCTTCTTCTAATTTAAACCTATTATTTTCATCTAAATATTTATCATCTATTGTAACACCTAGCACATCAGCTATAAACATATCATGTGAACCAAGCTCAACTATTTCCTTTACTCTACATTCTATGTTCACTGGAGATTCATTAATACTAGGCGCATTAACATATTTAGACTTTAAAGGAGTAAGCTTTAAAATCTTAAATTTATCAACATCCTTACCTGATGTCACACCGCAATAATCAGTTGCGTAAGTCAAATCTTTAGTT
>CAZQOM010000029.1:0-12972 GCA_964595145.1 uncultured Anaeroplasmataceae bacterium
CTAAAAACTATATAAGAAAAATAGAAGAATTAACAAATATTAAAATATCATTATTTTCTGTTGGTCCTGACCGTAATCAAACTATTTTATTAGAAGAATTACTATGAAAGAAAAATTATTAATTTCAGCTTGCTTATATGGCAAAAATACAAAATATAATGGTAAAAATAATAAAATTGACATATCTTTATTAGAAAATAAATATGATTTAGTACTAGTTTGTCCGGAGGTTATGGGAGGATTATCAACTCCAAGAAATCCTAGTGAAATTAAAGGAGAAAAAGTATATTCAAATCAAGGGTTAGATGTAACAGAAAATTTTAATTTGGGTGCCAAATTATCTTTAGATATTGTTTTAAATAATAATATTAAATATGCTTTATTAAAGGAAAGTTCACCTTCATGTGGTGTTAATAAGATATATGATGGAACATTTAGTGGTAAAAAAATAAATGGAATGGGTATTACTACTAAATTATTAAAAGAAAATAAAATAACTGTTTATAGTGAAGAAGATATAGATAAGTTATTGAATTTATAAATAAAACTTAAAAATATTAAAGTAAACTACTTAGTTAATTATTTTTATAATAGTTTATGTGGTAAATGATTTAAATAAAGAAATATAAGAGCTATTTAACATTGTGCTCTTTTTTTCTTTTTTAAAAAATGATATAATTGATTGAAGTTTTAATTTTAAAAGGAGGCTACCTTATGATTGAATTTAAAAATGTAAGTTTTAAATATAATTCAAATGAACCATATGTATTAGATAATGTTAATTTTACCATAGAGGATGGCAAATGGGTTTCTATTATTGGTCATAATGGTAGTGGTAAATCTACAATAGCAAAGCTATTAATTGGTTTATTAGAGGTAACAACAGGAGAAATATTATATGATAATGAAGTATTATCTGAAAATAATATTGATAAAATAAGAAAAAAGATTGGTATTGTATTTCAAAACCCAGATAATCAATTTGTTGGATATAATGTTAAATATGATATAGCTTTTGGCTTAGAAAATCATCAAATAAAAAGAGAAGAAATGATAAAATTAATAGCTGAATCATCAGCTAAGGTAAATATGAGTGATTATTTAGATAGAGAACCACAAACTCTATCAGGTGGACAAAAACAAAGAGTAGCTATTGCAGGAATATTAGCTTTAGATTCAGATATTGTTATTTTAGATGAGGCAACATCAATGTTAGATCCAGAAGGAATATCAGATGTTACTAATTTAATTGTTGAATTAAAGGAAAAATATAATAAAACAATCATTATGATTACTCATGATCTAGCATTAGCTAGTAGAAGTGATGAAATAATTGTATTAAATAATGGAAAAGTTAGCGAAAAAGGAATACCAGAAGAGGTATTTGAAAAAAGAGAATTATTGCAAAGTACAAATTTAGATGTTCCTTTTTCTTTAAGATTTTATTTAGAGGCGAAAAATCAGGATACCTTAAATAAGGATACTAGATTAATGGAGGCTTTATGGAAATATCATTTAAAGAAGTAAGTCATTTATATCCTACATCTAAACGTAAGGTTTATACAGTGGCTTTAGATAATATAAATTTAAATATAAATAAAGAAAATGAATTTGTAGCATTTGTTGGTAAAACAGGCAGTGGTAAATCTACTTTGATGGAACATATGAATGCTTTGTTATTACCTACTAGTGGTACTGTTGATATTTTAGGTAGTGTTATTACACCTAAAAAAAATAAAAATCCTAAATTAAAGGATGTAAGAAAAAAAATAGGTTTTGTTTTTCAATTTCCCGAATATCAACTTTTTGAAGAAACAGTTTTAAAGGATATAATGTTTGCAGGAAAAAATTTTGGAATGAATGAAGAAGAAGCTAAAACAACTGCAATAAAAACTGCTAAATTATTAAAAATAGATGATGAATTATTAAATAAATCACCATTTAATTTAAGTGGTGGACAAATGCGTAAAGTAGCTATTGCAGGAATATTAGCTTATAATCCTGATATTATTTTATTAGATGAACCAACAAGAGGTTTAGATCCTAAAACTGCAGATGAAATAATGGATTTATTTTATCAAATTCATCAAGAAACAAAAAAGACTATTATTTTAATTTCTCATGACATGGATTTGGTTTATAAATATGCAAGTCGTGTTGTTGTTTTAAATGATTCTCATATTGTATATGATGGAAATAAAGAAGAATTATTCTCATCAAATATCTATAAAGAAAACCATTTATTAAAACCTGAGGTTTTAAAAATGATAGATTATTTAAATGAAGAATTAAATTATAATTTAGATTATAATATTTATGATGAAAAAACCTTATTAGATAAGGTGGTGAACATACATGAATAATATAACTATAGGACAGTATGTTCCTGGTAATTCTTGGTTATATAAACTAGATGCAAGAACTAAGGTATTACTTGCGATAATATTTATTGTTATGACATTTTTGATTACTTCATTTTATACTATGCTTATAGCCTTTGGTGTTTTTATTTTAATATTTTTATCTACAAGAGTATCAGTATTAAAACTACTAAAAGGACTAAAGCCCATATTATTTTTGTTATTATTTACTTTTATTTTACAGCTTATATATAATAATGATGGAAAATTATTATATAGTTTTTCTATGCAAATAGGCTTATTTCAAATATTAATAATGCTAGGTATTTTAATATTTTATTTTTTTACAAAAAAATATATAAAATTTAAATCAATATACACATTATTAATGCTTATATCAATGTTTTTAGTACTATGGTTATCAAAATTTGATTTAGTTAAATTTAGAGATTTTAATTTTAATATATATGATGATGGCTTAACTAATGCTAGTTTTATATTTATACGTATAATTATGATGATAGGTATTACTACACTATTAACGATATCTACAATGTCTACTGATATTAATAATGGATTAGAATGGTTACTTGCGCCACTTAAATTAATTAAAATACCTGTAAGTGTATTTGCGATGACAATTTCATTAACACTAAGATTTATACCAACATTATATGAAGAATCAAAAAGAATAATGGATGCTCAAGCATCTCGTGGTGTTGATTTTAGTGAAGGTAGATTAAAAAATAAGGTTACTCAAATTATTTCACTTCTTATCCCTATGTTTGTTATTTCTTTTAGAAGAGCAGAAGATTTATCAAATGCTATGGAAGCTAGAGGTTATGTTATAGGTGCTAAAAGAACTAAATTAGATGAAATGAAATTTAGATTTTTAGATTATTTTTGTTTTATTATATCACTAATTCTTTTAGGACTTATTATTTGGAGTAGGTTTCTTGGCTAGATATAAATTTATATGTAGCTATGATGGCTACAATTATATGGGTTTTCAAATTCAAAATGCTCTTCCTACAATTGAACTTGAATTAAATAAAGCCTTTTATAATTTATGTAAAAAAGAAATAAAAATATATCCATCAGGTAGAACAGATAGATATGTTCATGCTATAGGTCAGGTTTTTCACGCTGATATAGATTTAAATATTCCACCAATTGGTTTAAAAAAAGGATTAAATTCTTTTTTACCACAAGATATTTATATTAAGGAATGTGAACTAGTTGAAGATGATTTTCACGCTAGATTTAATGCATTAGAAAAAGAATATAGATATTATATAAATATAAAAGAATATAATCCTTTAACATTAAGATATATGCCTTATATTCCTAATTTAGATATTGATTTAATGAGAAAATGTTGTAAGTTTCTTTTAGGTACTCATGATTTTAAAGGATTTGCTTCTGCAAGCATAGATGAAAGAAAATCAACAGTAAAGACAATCTATAGTATAGATATAATCGAAAATGAAGATCATCTAGAATTTAGATTTAGAGGTAATGCTTTTTTAAAATATCAAATTAGAAGAATGATGGGTATGATTGTTGAGGTAGGTAAACATCGTTTTAAACCTGAAAAAATAAAAGAAATACTTGATAGTAAAGACCCTAAAAAATCTAAATATATATTAGATGGTTGTGGATTATATTTATATAAAGTAATATATTAATATTGGAGTTAGTTATGGTAAATATTTTTAGAAAAATTTTTATTAAAAATTATCAAAATGTAGATAATGAAAATGTTAGATTAGCTCATGGTAAATTAGCGGGTTTTTTTGGAGTTATATCTAATTTAATATTATTTGTTATTAAACTATTTGCAGGAATTATCTCTGCAAGTATTTCTATTATAGCTGATAGTATAAATAACCTATCAGATATGGCTTCATCGATAATAACACTAGTTGGCTTTAAACTTGCCAGTGTACCTGCGGATAAAGAACATCCTTATGGTCATGAGAGAATTGAATATATTACAGGATTAGTCGTATCTATTATAATATTATTTGTTGGTGGAAGTTTATTTAAAACATCAATTGAAAAGATGATTAATTATACTAATTCGCCTATTGCTAATAGTGCTATTTATATATCTATTATAATATTATCAGTATCTATTATAATTAAATTATGGCAAGCTTTTTTTAATTATAAAATTGGTAAAACAATTAATTCTCTTGCGTTAAAGGCTACAAGTAAAGATAGCTTAAATGATTGTATATCTACATCAACACTGTTAATTGGTAATATTATTTTATTATTTATAAAAGATATTCCATTTAGTCTTGATGGCTTATTAGGTATTATAGTTTCTATATTCATTATAGTTTCTGGTATAAAACTTGTAAAAGAAACTATTGATCCTTTAATTGGTGTTTCTATAAATGATGATTTTGTTAAAAAAATTATCACAAGAATTAAAGAAGAACCTAAAGTATTAGGTTACCATGATATTGTATGTCATATGTATGGACCTACTAAATGTTTTATGACATTACATGTAGAAGTTGATGCAAGAGAAAAAATGCTTGTTGTTCATGATGTTATTGATAATTTAGAAAGAATAATTAAAGAAGAATATGGCGTTGATTTAACTATTCATATGGATCCAATTGAAATTGATAATGATTTAATTAATGATTTAAGAAAAAAAGTTAAGGAAGCAATAAAAGAAATAAGCTTAGAACTTTCCATGCATGATTTTAGAGTAGTAGTAGGTAATACACATACAAATATTATATTTGATTTGGTTAGACCATATAAATTCAAATATTCTGATGAAGAAATTATAAAATTATTAGAAAATAAGTTTATAGATGAAGAAAAAAAATATTATTTTGTAGTTAATTTTGATTATAGTTTTACAAATGTAGATATTACAAAAGAATATTAATATTCTTGAAAAAAAGTGATTACAAGGGTATAATAGAGTTATACTGAGGTGGTACATATGAAATTTAATTTTTGCCCTAATTGTGGATTTAAATTAGAAGAAAGATTTAATTATTGTCCTGGATGTGGTATGTGTATAAAAGAAGAAAAGACTTATACAAAATATGAAGACACATCATTAGCTAAAAAACAAAATGAAAATATTTCAGAAGCGAAACAAGTTGATTTATATCAAGAACTTAAATCAAATAATTTATATCCAGAAGAAGATAATAGATTACTTCAAGCAAAAAAAGTCTTTAATGATGAAGATTATCCAAAAGCTTTATCATATTTAATTGATTATGCAACAACTGATGATGCTGAAATTCAGTATATGATAGGATACTGTCTATATATGACTAAAAAGTTTGATCCTAATTGTGAAAAATTTTTAAAATTAGCTGCAGATAAAAATCATCATATTGCTCAAGCTGTAATTGGAGAATTATATTATACTCTTGCTGAAAATAGTAATCAAGAATTAGAAAATGCTATATCTAAAGAACAATATGAGCAAATCAGAGATAAATGTGAATCATATTATTCTTTGGCTCTTAAATATTTAAATCTTGCAAAAGATAATGGAATAAAATAAAAATATGGACTTTAAATAAGTCCTTTTTCTATAGGTGATTATATGGCTGATTTATTTTATGTTTATAAATATTTAAACAAATGTAAGAAGGATTTTTTTGCTTCATCATTTTTTATCATTATAGAGACTGCTTTTGAATTAATTATACCATTTTTAATGAAAGATATAATTAATATAGGTGTTTTAAATGGTAATTTAAAACAAATATTATTATCAGGATTATTAATTATAATATGTGCAGTATTTTCAATGATTACAGGGCATTTTTATGCAGTTTTTAACGCTAGATTAGTTACTTCATTTACTTATAATTTAAGAAAAGAAGTATTTAATAATATTCAACAATACACATTTACTGATTTAGATAAATTTAATACATCAACTCTTGTCACTAGATTAACTAATGATATAACTATTATCGGTAATACTTTAACTAGTGGGATGAGACCACTTTTTCGTTCACCTATATTACTGATTATGGGGATAGGATTATCGTTTGTTTTAGCACCTAAACTTGCACCGATATTTATTATTGCAGGAATTACTTTAGGTTTTATTTTAGGTTTAATTATTTATAAAACATCTCCAAAATATAAGATTTTACAAGAAAAAATAGATGATGTTAATAGAATTGTTAGAGAAAATGTGTCAGGAATTAGAACAGTAAAAGCTTATGTAAGAGAAGATTTTGAAATAAAAAAATTAGATGTTGTTAACAAAGAAAATATGGATATAACTAAAAATACTTTTAAAATTTCACAGTTAAATGTATTTTCATTTCAATTGATAATGTATTGTGTAACGGTATTAATTTTAGGAATTGGTTCTGTTTTGGTTCATAATAATGAACTTTTAGTTGGAAATTTATCTGCATTACTATCTTATGTTTTACAAATTATTAATTCTCTTATGATGCTTTCAAATGTATTTTTATTAATTAATCGTAGCTTTCAATCATCAAAAAGAATTAAAGAAGTATTAGATATAAAAAATGATTTTTACTCAAATAATTTAATTAAAAAAATAGAATTTAAAAAAATAGAATTTAAAAATGTATTTTTTAAATATAATAAAAATAGCGACTATGTTTTAGAAGATATTAATTTAACAATTAATAAAAATGAAACAATTGGTATTATTGGTTCAACTGGTGCAGGTAAAACTACACTTATATCACTTTTATTAAAACTTTACGATTTAAATAGTGGTGATATATTAATTGATGATATTAGCATTAAAAATTATGATGAAAAAATATTAAGAGATAATATTTCAATTGTATTACAAAATAATATTTTATTTACGGGTACAATTTATGATAATATGCTTTGGGGTAATAAAAATGCAAAAATAGAAGATGTTAATGAAGCATTAACAAAAGCTTGTATTAATGATTTTGTAAATGAATTAAAAGAAGGAGTTTATTATAATTTAGGACAAAAAGGAGTTAATGTATCAGGAGGCGAGCGACAAAGATTATGTATCGCAAGAGCACTTCTAAAAAAACCAAAAGTTTTAATATTAGATGATTCTACTAGTGCTTGTGATACTAAAACAGAAATAAAAATTTTAGATAATATTCAAAAAGAAAAATTGACATGCATAATTATAGCTCAAAGAATATCTTCAATAATGAATGCTGATAAAATAATTGTTTTAAATGATGGTAAGATTAGTGATATTGGTACTCATAAACAATTATTAGAAAAATCTAGTATATATCAAGAATTATATAGTGAATAGATTGGTGGTGTCAAATGTGAAGAAATATAAATCTGTTAAAAATACTATATCTCGTTTATTTTCATATATTGGTAGACATAAATTTTTATTTTTACTTGTAGCTATATTAGTTACTATATCAGCTATGGCCAATTTATTAGGAACATATATGCTTAAACCTATTATTGATAAATATACTAAAGAAGAATATTTTAATGAGTTGCCAAGAGTACTTATAGTAGATGGAATAATATATTTAATAGGAGCTATGTCAACACTTTTTTATACACAAGTAATGGTGAGATTAGCTCAAAAAATAGTATATGAGACAAGAAGGGATTGTTTTAATAAATTACAAAAGCTTTCACTATCATTTTTTGATAGAAATACTCATGGTAATATAATGAGCAATTTTGTTAATGATATAGATACATTAAGTAATGCTTTAAACAATGCGTTTGCTGCACTTATATCTAATTTAATATTAATTATTGGTCTTATTGTTATATTATTTATGCTTAATTGGTTTTTATCAATTATTGTTATTGTTTGTTATATATTAATGTTTATTTATATTATATATGCATCAAAAAAAAGTAAAAGATCATTTATTTCTCAAAGTATTTTAACAGCAGAATTAAATGGTTTTGTTGAAGAGATGATTTCAGGACAAAAAGTTGTTAAAGTATTTAATCGTGAAGAAGAAAATATATTTAAATTTGATGAGAAAAATAATAAATTAAAAAATGCAGGTAATATAGCTTTAAAATATTCAATGTCTATGGTTCCGATGGTTGTTTCTATTTCATACATTAATTATGCTTTAGTTGCAATTGTTGGTGGTATAATAGCGTTAGGCTATATTCCGTTTATTAGTTTTTCTTTAGGTGGTATAGCTTCTTATTTGATTTTTGTAAGACAAGCAGCAATGCCTATAAACCAACTTACTAATCAAGCTAATTTATTGTTAAATGGCTTAGCTAGTGCTGAAAGATTATTTAATTTAATGGATGAATCAGAAGAAATAGATGATGGTAAAATTGTTTTAAATAAAATAAATGGTGATGTTGAATTTAAAAATGTTTGTTTTTCTTATAACTGTAATAAACCTATATTAACTAATTTAAATTTAACTGCTAAATCGGGAGAAAAAATAGCTTTTGTTGGTTCTACTGGAGCAGGTAAAACAACTATTACTAATTTGATAAATAGATTTTATGAAATTAATAGTGGAAGAATTAGTATTGATGGGATAGATATAAAAGATATTAATAAGGCAAGTTTAAGAAAAAAACTTAGTATTGTATTACAAGATACTAATTTATTTACTGGTACAATAATGGAAAATATCAGGTATGGTAGATTAGAAGCAACAGATGAAGAAGTTATTAACGCTTCTAAATTAGCTAATGCCGATAAATTTATTAATAAATTACCTAATGGGTATAATACAATTATAAGTGCTGATGGGTCTAATTTAAGTGTTGGGGAAAAACAGCTTATCTCTATCGCAAGAGCAGGGCTAGCAAATTCTTCTATATTAATATTAGATGAAGCAACATCTAGTGTTGACACTAGGACAGAAAGATTAGTTCAAGATGGTCTAAATATGCTTATGAAGGGGAAAACAGTATTTATTGTTGCTCATAGATTATCTACAGTAGTAAATGCTGATGTTATTTTGGTTTTAAATAATGGTGAAATAATAGAACGTGGAAGTCATAAAGAATTCTTAGATAAAAAGGGTTTTTATTATAATTTATATGTAGGTAAAAAAGAACTTCAATAAAACTTTTTAAATCACATAATTTCCCATAATTTTTCGATAAAATATCTAAATTTTTTATTTATAATATAGGTGTCTTTAGAAAAGACAGTATCTATCTAAATATCCCTACATAGATAGAAACTTTTTTCATAAGCAAACTATAACTCTCCCAAAATAAGGGGCAGCCTTTGGTTGTCCCTTATTCCTTTATATAAATAAAAATAAAATAAAATTAATTTATATGATATAATTAATATATGAGGTGATTTTTAATGTATAAAATAGCTTTAGTAGAAGATGAAAAAAATTTAGCTGCGTTAGTTGTTAAATATTTATGTGCCGAAAAATATGATGTAAAATGGTATTGTAGTGGCGAAGAAGCAATTGATGCTATAAAAAATGAATCAATTGATTTATGGATTTTAGATATAATGCTTCCTGGAATTACAAGTGGTTATGATTTAATTAAAGAAATAAGAAATAATAATCCTTCAATGCCTGTAATATTCACATCAGCTCGTGATCAAGATGTTGATAAAATTATGGGATTAGAATTAGGTAGTGATGATTATCTTGCAAAACCATATTCTATTAGAGAATTAGTATTAAGAGTGAAAAAATTATTAGAACGTACATATAAAAACACATCTAATAGAAATGATAATGAAATAACAGTTGGTAATTATATTATTAATATAGATAGAAGAAGTGTTTTTTATAATAATGAATTAATTTCTTTAACATCTAAGGAATATGATTTATTAATATATTTAACTCAAAATTCAGGTAAAGCTTTCTCTCGTGACCAAATATTAAATGCAGTGTGGGGAGATGATTATTTCGGCAGTGATAGAGTAGTTGATGATTTATTAAGAAGATTAAGACAAAAAATGCCAGAACTTCAAATCGAAACAATATATGGTTTTGGATATAGGATGATTATATGAAAAAATTATCATTAACTGGACAAATAGCCATTTTATTTACTTTTGTTTTAATGTTTTCGGCATCTTTATTTACACTTGTTACTTTATCAAGATTAAAATCTGTTGCTGAAGATGAAACGTATTCAAGATTAATTACTTATTCATCATTGCTAGAAAGTCATAATCAAAATCCTAATGCTGTAATTAAGGATATGCCTATAGGTTTTGTTAAATTAGAGGCTGATAATATTATTTTTTCAACTGATTTATCATCATATATAAATGAAGATGAATTAAAAAATTTAATTAATTTAGGTATAAAACAAACAAATAAAGTTGAAAAAGGTGAAATGGTTAATAAAGAAAAAGATACTATTTATTATGTTATAACAAGAAATGATTCAAATAATGGCATAAATATAATATTAACTAATACAGCATATGTAAATAGACTTTCAAATAATGTTTCATTACAAATAGTTGCTGTTTTTATTATAATTATATGCCTAAGTCTTTTTTGTGTTATGATATGGAGTACTAAATTTACAAAAAGATTACATCAACTTCAAAATCATATATTAGACCTTCCTAAGAATGATTATAAAATATCTTACAATGACGATAGTTTAGATGAACTTGGAGAATTATCTAGAGCAGTTGAAATAATGCGTGTTGAAATAGAAGAAAGTGAAAGACAAAAACAAGAAATGTTACAAAATATGAGTCATGATTTTAAGACTCCTATTGCGGTTATTAAATCTTATGCTGAGGCACAACAAGATGGTATGGCAGATGAAAATAGCAGTAAAATTATAATTAATCAAGCAGAAGTACTTAAGCATAAGGTTAATAGACTTTTACAATATAATTCATTAGAATATTTAAAAAAGGATAGAGAATTTGAAGATGTTGATATGAATGAAATTGTTAAAGAAGTAGTAACTGGCTATAAATTTCAAACTGATTTAAATATAGAATTAGATTTAACGGAAAATATCTTTTTTAAAGGCTATAGAGAAAATTATTTTACAGTTGTTGATAATATTGTTGATAATGCTAAAAGATATGCTAAAACAAAAATTAAAATAGTATTAAAAAAAGATAGATTAAGAATATATAATGATGGAGAACATATAGATGAACAGTTTACAAAATCTTCTTTTAAACCTTACGAAAAAGGTAGTAAAGGAGAATTTGGTTTAGGTATGTCTATCGTTCAAAAAACTGTTGATTTTTTTGGGATGCGTCTTATTGTTAAAAACGAAGAAATTGGTGTTTCATTTATAATAACAAAATAATTGGAGGTGGATATATGACTCAAAATGAAAGAACAAGTTTACCATTATGGAAAAAACTAATTACATTATTTATTACATTAATAGTTTTTGCTGTACAAATATTTATATTTATTTTATTATTTGAAATAAATATAAATAACCGTCTTAATGTTGTATTATATTTAGTTATTGAATTAATTGGTGTTTGTTTTGTTCTACATATAATTCACAAACCAATTTTAACAAGTTATAAATTAACCTGGTCTATATTAATATTAATAATGCCACTACCATTTACACTATTATATATGCTAAATTCACAAAGTAAAAGGTTGCCTAGATATAAAGAAAAGAAGATAAGAAATGAATATAAAAATTATTCGGAATTCAATAATGCAATTGATGAATTAGCTAAAATAGATTCTAAAGCCTTAAGATATGCCAAAGTATTAAATTTTCCGGTTTATAAAGACACTATATTTACATTTTTAAATGATGGTGAAGTAAAATTCAATGATTTATTAATTGAAATAAAACAAGCAAATAAATATATATTTATAGAAACATTTATCTTAAGTGATGGCTATTTATTAGATGAATTATTAAGTGTTTTAGAACAAAAGGGTAAACAAGGAATAGAAATTAAAATCATTTATGATGATTTAGGTTCAAAAGCTACTCTAAAAAATAAAACTATTCAAAGGATAACTAAAATACCTAATTGCCAAATAACTAATTATAACCCACTTGGATTAAATATTAATCCGGCATTTAATTATCGTGATCATAGAAAAATAACGATAATAGATGGTAATATAGCTTATTGTGGTGGAGATAATTATGCAGATGAATATATTCATAAAAAAGATAGATTTGGTTATTGGCGTGATAATTGCGGTAAATATAAAGGAGAAGCTGTAGCTAGCTTTGTTGCGATGTTTGTTGAAATGTGGTATATGTCTACAAAAGAAATGTTGCCAATAAAAAAATATTATGTTAAATCAACATATTTAAAAAATTCTAGTTTTGTTATTCCTTTTGGTGATGGACCTTCGAATGGAGCGAAAATAAGCTATGATATATTTAATTCGTTAATATCTAGTGCAGATAAGACATTATATATATCAACTCCTTATTTAGCTATAGATGATGCAATAATAGATAATATAGTTTTAGCTTGTAAAAGTGGTGTTGATGTTAGAATATTAATGCCAGGTATACCTGATAAAAAATCAGCATTTTATCTTGCAAGATCTCATTATAGAGACATATTAAAAGCAGGTGTAAAAATATATGAGTATAAAAATGGATTTATTCACGCTAAAAATATAATTGTAGATAACAAGTATGCATTTATTGGAACAATTAA
>CAZQOM010000030.1:0-12951 GCA_964595145.1 uncultured Anaeroplasmataceae bacterium
TATAAAATGCTGACATAACATCATAAACTAAGGTATCAGCATTTGCAGCAGCTGCATTTCCTTCTACTACAGAGGTATCAAAGCTATTTACACCTGATTGAATAAATAAATTAGCCATAGAAAAAATAGCATTTTGAATACCTGCAGGAAGTCCTAAAGATAAGATATCTTTCGCATCTTCTTTGGAAAATTTAAAATTAGTTTTATTTATTTTATAAGGTCTTTTAGTTATTATTAAAGTAATTATAATTAATATTGCAGAAATATACTGAGAAATAATACTTGCTAAAGCTACACCAATAACTGATAAATTACATACTATTACAAATAACAAATTTAATAAAATATTAATAATACCCGCAGAAGCTAAAAATAATAAAGGCTTTTTAGTATCACCATCAGCACTTAAAATACCATTACCATAATTATATATTGCTAAAGCAGGAAGTCCTAAAAATACTATATAAATATATATACAGGCATCATTTAATAATTCTTCTTTAGTATTTAATAATAATAAAATAGGTTTAGCAATAAAAGAACCTATAATTAATAAAATTATACCAACAAATAAAGAAACTAAAAATCCTGTATGAGCAACTTTAGAAACCTTCTTATTATCACCTGCTCCTAAATATCTTGCAATTAAAGCATTTATACCACTACCAAGTCCAATTAAAAAACCTGTAAATAATACAACATAAGTTGTTGTTGAACCAACTGATCCTAATGCATTTTCAGAACCAAATTTACCAACAACAGCAACATCAGACATATTAAATAAAACTTGTAATAAATTCGATAACATTAAAGGAATGCTAAATAAAAGCATTTTTTTAAATGGCGAACCTATTGTTAAATCATCTTTTATTTTTGTCATTATTTTCACCTCAAAAAAACATGTGACATTATACCACTATCCACGTAAAATGTCAAAAAAAATGAAATAATAAAAGAAAAAGCACATTTCTGTGCCTTATTCTTAATATTAAATAAATTTTATTTTATCTCCGATAAAATCTAATATCATTTGATTAGTTATATTATCTTTTCTTGCTTTAAATATAGGAAGATAATTATCATAACCAATTAATATCTCATTTAAGTCATATTTTTGTAGATCTACATTAATAGTAATATCATTAGTCTCTTTAACATCATCTACTAAATCATCATATACTTCTTCTTGAACAAAGAACATTGGTACTTTAACTTCTACTTTTTCGTATTCATTTGTTTGCTCATTTAATGTGTAAAAATACTGTGTTCTAAATTCAATATCAAATCTTCGTGATAACATCTTTGTACCAATACCACCTACTTTTTTAGTTTCCCAAGCTTTATTAGAACCGTTTATATAGAAATGTTCATCTGTTGTTTCTGTTTTTTCAACATATTTTATTGAATTAATTCCTTTAATAACATCTAGGTCAAACCATAAAGAATTATATGCAATCTTAGATAATATTTCTTCTACTTCATAACCAACAAGTTTACCGTTTGAATTATTATATACTTCAGCAATTGTACCTGTCCAACCAGGCATTCCACTTGCTTTATTACCAACTACTGTTGTATATAAATCATCAATATAAAAATCAGCAGAACTTTTTAATTCAGCGCCATTTAATGTCAAAAATTCATAAATGTTACCCTCAACTGTATCATCTTTATTACGTTTAACAGAAAAATAAGCTCTTCTTACTCCTAAGTATCTAATAGCAAACTGATAACTATTTTCATTCATAACATACTTTAATGCATTTGAATCACCAAGTTGTATTCTTACTACTTTCTCACCAGTTAATGTATTCATAGATAATGCGATTTGGGCAGTATTTTCTCCTAATAAATTTGTCGTATAATCTAATACATAAACAAGGATTTCACCATCATAGTTAATAGTCACATTATATATAGCACTTTCAAAAGTATAATTAGCTATATTAGAAGGATTATTATCCAAGTAATTATTAAAACTTGCGATAGATACTGCAGATACACTTTCAACAACTGATAATGCAGTAAAGAAAATACTTGATTGATTTATATTTTCTATAATCATATTAAGTTGTTCACCATAACCATGGCTTGTAATATTAGAAACATTTATAAATTTCGAATAATCACTGATTATCTGATTAGAAGATATATGATTTTTTGAAGATGATGGTTGTAAAGAAGATGGAATATAACTATAAGGAGAGCATTCATAACTTTCAAGAAGTGTTTCAAGTAATCCTTTAATATTTACTTTAATGTTCCATTTTGCATATAATGTTATATCACTTGTAATTACAGTAGTCCAATCAAAAACATTATTTCCTTCTATATCTGTTGTCCAGCATACAAATTTATATCCATCCTTTTTAGGATCAGTTGGTTTTTCTGCTTTAGAACCGTAAGTTATCCTTTGAGTTGATATATTTCCTGCTCCATTAGTATTAAATGATACACTATAACTCTTTTTAACTTTACTTACTACTGCATAATATGAAGCATCTGTTGTAGCATCTGGCAAACTATCTAGTACTGTTCCATTTAAAGCTTTAGACCATCCTTCAAATGTATAATCCCATTCAGCTGTATCTTTTGGTTGATAATTATAAGATGGTTTTGTTCCTTTTGATACACTTTCAACTGTTATTAAAACACCATTTTCATTATAAAAACTTATTTGATATATATTTTTGTTATCATTAGTATTTATTTTTTCACCACATATATCACAATAGTTATTATTATTCTTATCAACGCAATTTGTTAATTTATAATTACACAAATCACATTTATGGTCTTTATCACTATCACTACACTTTTCTTTAATAATATGTGATATATCGTTTGAACATTTTTTTATGTGAGTAGAATCATTATAATATTCCCAATTACCATATGAATGTCCAAGTGGTTGTCCATATGAGAATGTTTCATTACTTACCTCTCCACAAGAACATGATTTATAATACATAGACTTATTATCACATGTTGCAGGTGTTTTTAGATAATCTTCACTTACTTTTTGTTCAAATACATGTTTATGATTTTCATTGCTATCATCAAAACATGCTGTTAAAAAACTACAAATGAAAATACAAAATACAAAAAGGTATAACAATCTTGTTTTCATATAAATTATCCTCCATAAAATATATATTGTTTATAATTAAATTATACCCCCCTCCCATCATGTTTTTGTCAATAAAAAAAAGGCACAATGTGCCTTCTAATTATTTTCTTTTCAGTAATATAAAACACTTTTTTAAATCATCAAGCCTATTATTATTTAATTTATATTCACCAACACCTAATATTAATTCATAATTTGCATCAAGAACTAAAGACTCAGTTTTATTTGATGGATTTAATACAATTAAAAATTCATCTCTTTTATAAGCAAAAAGCTTAGTATTTTCACAAGCACTATATACTTCGAAATTATTCTTTGATTGTAAGTTTTTATTATTATGTCTTAATGAAATTAATTCTTTAATATAATAATATAAGGAATTCTTATTATTTAATGCATCCTCAACAGTATTTAAAGTATCATTACTATCAACAGGAAGATATAAATCACTTTCAGAAGCATTTGAAAAACCTAAATTTTTATCATGATTCCATTGCATTGGTGTTCTACTACCTGTTCTATGATAACCACCTTCCTTAGTAGGAATTTCTAAATATTTCATACCTAATTCATCACCATAATATAAAAATGGAACACCAGGCATTGTAAAAACAAATCCATAAATTATTTTTATTTCATCAATGTTAAAAAATTTAGAAGTTCTAATCATATCATGATTATCAGTTATAAATGATATATAACCTTTTTCCTTTGTTTCAGAATAATCTGATAAATATTCATCTAAAAATTTATGAATAGTCTTTGTTGATTCAGTTTTGAAATATGAATTATCGCTTTTAATTTCAAATGTATCTAAATCAATTTCTTGATCTCTTAAAATGTGATGGTATCCATTTCCACCATCCCAACCATGATCTAAATAAAAATCCATATTAAATCCACATTCAAGAGTTCTTTTTGGATTACTCCATTCAGAAACAAATACTGCTTCAGGATATTCTTCTCTAACAATAGAAAACATTCTTTTCCAAGCTTTCATTGTTCCTACTTCACCATCATCATTTTTTACAAGACAGGCAGCCATATCTACTCTAAATCCGTCTACACCCATAGAAAGCCAAAACTTAATTATATCTATCATTGCATCTTGTGTAGCAATAGCTTCTTTAGAACAAATAGAATGTTGCCACGGTTCTGTAACTTTAGAAAAACCATAATTAAGTGATGGTTGAGAATTAAAATAAGAAATAACATATGTACCATTTCTTTCAGCCTCTCCACCAACAGCTGTTAAATTTGAAGGCTTATTAAATGCATTGTCAGTCCAAATATAACGCCCACTATATTCATTTCTTTTTTGTTTTGATGATTCTAAAAACCAAGGATGCTTATCACTTGTATGACAAGGAACTAAATCTAATAATAAATGCATACCTTTTTCATGCATTATTTTAACTAATTTTTTTAAATCATCATTTGTACCATATCTAGGAGCTATAAGCTTATAATTTCTAACATCATAACCAGCATCCTTAAATGGAGAATCATAACAAGGATTCATCCATATTGCATTACATCCTAAATCCTTAATATAATCTAATTTTTGAATAATACCATTAATATCACCAATACCATCATTATTAGAATCATAAAAAGATTGAGGATATATTTCATAAAAGATAGCATCTTCTAACCATTTTACTTGTTTCACTTTAAATCCACCTCTTATCTTTATTATACATTATTTAATTATAAATACAAGAAAAAGCTGCAATAAGCAGCTTCTAAAATAAATATTTGTCAACAATATTATTAGTCATATCTAAAAGATAAATATTATTATCCTCCCAAATAATATAACTGTTTTTAGTATTATTTTTAGGTATACTTATACTACCTGGATTTAAATATAATGTATTACCTATTTTTTCTATTTTAGATATGTGAGTATGACCAGATAATATTACATCATAATTATTTTCTTTTATTTCTAAATGATGTCCATGTTCTAAGTGACATTTTTTATTATTAATTATTAAATCAATTTCTTTATTTAATTTAAAATCAAGAACCATTTGGTCTACTTCAGCATCACAATTACCATTAATACAAATAATTTTATCTTTATAAGGATTTAATAAAGAAATAACTTCCTTAGGATTATAAAATTCAGGTAAGTCATTTCTAGGACCATGGTATAAAACATCTCCTAGACAAATTAATTTATCACATTTTTGTTTATTAAATTCATCTAATAAAAATTTCATTTTATCACTTGAACCATGTAGATCAGAAAAAATTAAATATTTCATTTCGATACCTCGTATAATTTATATGTTAATTCATAATATTTTTTAAATTCTTCATCATGTAAAATATCAAAAATTGGCTTAGAAAATGAAACAATATCAGTATTAATATCTGACATAATCTTAAATCCTATAGATGAAAATGAAACTTCAAATATACGATTATCTTTTGAATTTTGTTTTTTTATCAATATTTTTCTTTCAACAAGCTTATTAATTAATGGAGAAATTGTATTTGTAGTTTTTTTTAATCTTTTACAAATATCAGTTATTTTCGTTTTTGAAGAATTATAATATACATCAAGTAATATTTCAGCTTGAACAGGAGTTATTTTATATGGAGCAAATAATTTTGTTCTAACATCATAAATAACTCTTGAAATAGATTTTAATAATTCTACGACTGTTAAAATATCTTTACTGTTTTTCATATTTCAAAAAAGAGGCGACCTAAGTCGCCTTACTTCCTTTCAATTAATTAAGCTTCAACAAGTTCAAGTTTACAATCAGTAACCTTAACTAATTTTTCTCCACTTTCAATTTCTAATTCTTTAATAGCTTTTGCTAAAGCATCTTCGTATGTACCAACAACTGCTTGAATACCCCAAGCTAGAGCAAGAGTTCTAGCATCATCAGCAGTCTTAACAGCAAAGAATACATCTGAAGCAGGACGATATTGAGATAATGCTAAAGCTAAATCTACAGAACCTTCAGCAACAATTGCAGGAATTTCAAATGTAGCAGCAAGTGTAGCAGCAGCTAAACCAATAGCATCATTTTCATCTTTTTCTTCTTTACCATAAACAACATTTTCAATCATTAATTGATGATCGATATCATCTTCAGCACGGTTATCAATTTTAGCCATATAAGATACAGCTTCAAATGGATAATCTCCTTGAGCAGATTCTCCAGATAACATAGTAGCACCAGTACCATCTAATACTGCATTATGGCAGTCAGATACTTCAGCTCTTGTTGGTCTAGGATTTTGTTGCATTGAATCTAACATTTGTGTAGCACATACTACTAATTTACCAGTAGATTGAGCTAAATAAATCATTTGTTTTTGAATAGCTGGTAAATCCCAAGCATCAACGTCAACACCTAAATCTCCTCTAGCTACCATTACACCATCAGATAATCTAACGATTTCTTCCATATTTGAAACACCTTCTTGGTTTTCAATTTTAGAAATAATCTTAATATGTGTATTTTTCTTAGCAGCTAAAATTTCACGAATTTGACGAATATCATCTGCACGACGAACAAATGATGCAGCTATGAAATCTAAACCTTGATCACAAGCAAATTCCATATCAGCTTTATCTTTTGCAGATACATAAGGCATATTTAATATAACGCCAGGAACATTACAGTTTCTCTTATTTTTTAATTTACGATCATTTTGTGCTTCACAAACTAATTCTTTAGTAGCTTCATCTTTTTCAATAACCTTTAATGTTAAGTTACCATCTTCAATTAAAATTCTACCACCAACAGAAATATCATCATATAAACCAGCATAAGAAATAGCTACTTTTTGAGCATTACCAATGAATGAATAATCCATAGTAACACGGATAATATCACCCTTATGTAACATAACTGGTTCATCATTTTCTAAATAACCTGTTCTAATTTCTGGTCCTTTAGTATCTAACATCATACCTGTGAACCAACCATTTTCTTCATTTAAAGCTTTAATGTTTTTAATACGGAATCCTTGTTCCTCATAATCACCATGAGAAAAATTCATACGCATAACATTCATACCTGCAGTACCGATTAACTTTTCTAAGCAATCTTTTTGTTCACTTGCAGGACCAATTGTACAAACAACTTTTGTCTTTTTCATTTTTTCTTCTCCTATTTTATTTTTATAATTTTTAATTAGTTTAACCATAAAAACTATTTGTGATTAATTAATAAAGAAAAATCACATATTACATTATATCATAAATTTTTACTTCTTCAACAATTAATCGACATTGTTTTTTATATTTTTTTTATAAAACGATTTCATATTTATCATTAATAAAAAACTATAGTACAAATTAATGCACTATAGTGATTTATTAATCTAATTCTTTTAATCTAGAAATATATTCAGATTCAACAGCTGTTTTCTTAGGAGTTTCGCGTTTAGAAACTTCAACCATACCTTTTGTTTTATTAGGTAAACTTAAAGTACCAGCACCACTAATACATCCATAAGGACAAGCCATACCCTCAAGTAAATAACCATTGTATTTACCAGCCTTAGCATCTTTTAATAATTTCTTACAATTTTCTAAACCTTGAGCTGATGCAACCTTTATTTCTAAATCTGGATTAAGTTTTTTAACTGCATTAACAACAGCATTAGCTACACCACCAGCAACAGCAAATCCTCTACCGTCTGCAGAAGTTTCATTTCTTAATGGATTTTCTTTTAAAGTATTGAAATCAACATTTTTAGCAACAAACATACCCATTAATTCTTCAAATGTTAATACAAAATCAACATCACTTCTAACTTTTTTTCTTGAAGCTTCAAGTTTCTTTGCAGAACATGGTCCGACAAATACTACTTTAGCATTAGGATGTTCTTTTTTAACAAGTCTAGCTGTTAAAACCATTGGAGTTAAAGCCATAGAAATATTATCTTTAAATTCAGGGAATTCCTTTTTAGCCATTACTGACCAAGCAGGACAACAAGAAGTTCCCATAAATTGAAGCTTTGATGGAACATTTTCTAAGAAATCAAGTGATTCTTCATAAGTACATAAATCAGCACCAATAGATACTTCATATACACCAGTAAATCCTAATTGTCCCATAGCATCATCAATTGTTTTTAAGTTAACTTTTGGACCAAATTGACCAACAAAAGCTGGAGCTATAATAGCATATATTTCTTCATTAGCTTTAATAGATTGAACAATTTGGAAAATTTGTGATTTATCAGCAATTGCACCAAAAGGACAATTAACAATACACATACCACAACTTACACATTTATCATAATTAATTTTTGCACGACCGAATTCATCAGACTCAATAGCATTCATACCACAAGCAGCTTCACAAGGTCTTCTTCTATGCATAATAGCCTTATAAGGACATACATCTTTACATCTACCACATTTAATACATAAATCTTGATTAATATGTGATCTACCATTCTTTATTGAAATAGCATTTTTAGGACATACATTAGAACAAGGACGAGCTAAACAACCTTCACAACCATCTGTTACATAATATGATTCTGTAGGACAAGCATTACATGCAAAATCAATTACATTAACAAGTGGATCTGCATAAAATTTATGTGTACAAACAGCTTCTTCAATACCTTTTGAAATAGGAGATTGCTCATCAGCACTTCTTACAGGAAGACCAATAGCTAAACGTAAACGTTCAGCAACAATGGCACGTTCTAAAAAAATAGATTCACGATATTTAGCTTGACCATTTAACATTTTATAAGGGATTTCTTCTATTCTTGTATAATCTCCACCCTCATAGGCAAGCTTTGCAACCTCTTCAAAAACTTTTCTTCTTATCTTTAAAATTGATGAATAACTTTCGATCATAAAAAAACCTCCGACTTCCAAGTTAGTATTATACAAGTTAACAATAAAAATCGCAAGAGTTTTTTTATTTTTTGACAATTATTTATATTCTTCATTCATTTATTATAATAAATATAATAGTATCTAATATAGCGGAAAGAAAATAATTTTCTTTAAAAAAATATTTTCGCACCTCCCATTACACCATACGAACGGGTCTCGTATACGGCGCTACATTTATATTAAACACAAACCACTTAAAATAATAAGCCAAATGGTCAACTAGTCTAGCTCTTCTTTTTTTCTTATTGTCTATTCCAAGTATTGTTGTATTAAGAATATAATTAACAACGTTATGTGCACATCTTCTATTCAAGCCAAGCCTAGGATTTACAATTTTATATATTGCCTCAAAATTAAAACCACACTTGTATGTTTTATTTATTTTATGTGAATTCTTAAATATAGTACTTGGTCTTTTCCATTGTTTTATTATTAACCTTACTTTACATCATCCATTATCCAAATTTTTATAAAAAATATTTCATACTTCCAGTGTGGAAGTAATTAATCCATCATATAATAATTTGGTTAAGTTTCATAAATGTGTAACCTATTGTTATGCAACCTTACTCACTTACCATTTAGCCTCACCAAGTTTCTGTTCGTAGGCTCAAAGACTTTGCTACACCTGTTCCTTCACCCATAGCATTACTAAAAGTAGCTTGAGGTTAACCATACTTGGCGGTAAATATCCGTGGCTAAACTATTACTAGCAATATTAATGACATGCCTGGCACACAAAAAAGGACTTAAGCAAAAGCCTAAGTCCTAAATTACATTATAATTTCTTATATTTCATTTAAAAATTCTTGTAAAGAACCATCCATAAAACTAGATTTTAATGCAAATAAATATGTTTTTTCATTTATCATTATGCTTTTACCATCAAGTGCATAACATGCACCTGCAAAAAAAGCTAATAATTTATTTGCTGCCATTGGCTCTAAATTTTCAAAATTTAAAACTAATGGATCACCATTTTTTAAATATTTAACTAATTCAGCAGCTCTTAAATCATTATCATCTAATTGTTCCATAATGATTCTATCTTTAGCTAATTTTTCATTACCTAAATTTTTAGAAGCTTCTTCATATTCATTTCTTTTTTTACCAAATAAACCCATTATTCTTCATCCTCCTCATCAGAAGCAGATTCTTTATTAGTCATTGGAAGAACAGTAGCCTTACTACCTTGACGAACCATAATTAAAGTTGTCTTCGCAAATTCCTGTAAAATATCCATTCTTTGTGGTGGACATGCAATAATAACTTGAAGTGGCATTGAATTTATGAAACTCATCATCGCATGCATACGATTTGCATCCATTTTATCAAATACTTCGTCAAATAATACTAATCCTATAGGATCACCAGAAACAACAGAACCCTTTGTATAAACTCTAACAAATGAAGCTATAATCGCAACATAAAATGGTACTTGTGTTTCACCACCTGATTTTTCTTTAAATACTTTAGAATAAGTCATTGTATCACCATTTTTATTAATGATACGAATATCATAATCCATATATGTTCTATAATCAGTAAATTTAGAAATAGCACCATTACTGTTAACTTCATCTACTGATAAAGTTTCAAATAATTCACGAATTTGTTCATCTTATTTTTCTTGGAAGGCATAAGTTAATAATCCGCCACCACCTGGTTCTAAATCAGATGTAACCATGTCATAAAATGATGCATATTCAGTACTTCTTGGGAAAATAAATTCATATTGATCATCACCAAATTTAATACTTGATAATGTCTTATTAATTTGCATAATTTCTTGTTCAGCTGTTAAAATATTATTTCTAAGTTTAGCAATGAAATCTTCCTTAAATACTACTTCAGCTGCTTCTCTAGCACTACGAACTTTTTGTTCATATTTAATTAATTCAGTTTTTTCAAGTTTATTTAATTCAGCTAAAAATTTATCAACTTCACTTATACCTATTGAAAAAGTTGAATTATAAGTATTTATATAACCATATTGTTTTGCAACAAGTGTATCTGAAAGTAAAGTATAACTTGCATCTTCAGCATTAAATTTATCTTGATAATCCTTAAATGCTGATTTAAAATTCTTATCAGAAACAAGCGAATTATATTCATCATTAGCTTGTTGTTCTAAAACTATAGAACCTCCTGATAATTCTTTTAATTCTTTTTCTAATTCAACAAGCTTATTATTTTTTTCTAAAATGACATTATTTAAAGCTTCAATAGAATTAGAAATACCACCTATTTCTTTACTTATTACTAATTTTTTATCATTATAAGATTTTATTGTTTCATTAACCTTATCATAATCTTCTTGTAATTCTGAAGGTGTAGCATTTTTTTGACGCTCTGCTTGTTTAGATAAATCCTCTAATGTATGTTTTTCTTTTTCTAATAATAATGCTTTATCTAAATCTTCAATTAATGGTCTAACATCAATTCTATCAATCAAACTAAGCATTTTATTTAAATTTTCAATTTGACCATTTAAATTAATATATTCATTTTTAGCTATATCAGCTTTTTCATGCCATAAAACAGCTTGTTTAGATGCTGCATTTTTACCAATAAATGGTTTTTCAACATTAGGATTTAAACTAGTAACTGCATAACCTCTATAAATAAGTAAATCATTTGTTATAGATGTTTGATATTTTTCAAGTTCCATCGCATCATTACACATAATTACATTACCACATGTATAATTAATATAACATCTAGCATCTTGATTTTCACTATCAATAATAGATGCTAAAGATTTATTTTCATATGTTGTAAATCTTGAAATTTGTTTAGTATTTACTAAACCTATACCATATAATCTATATTTATTTTTTATTCTTGAATATATTTGTAATGCTTGGTCAAAATATCTTGGTTCTACAATCATGTTAAAACGACGATTTCCTAAGAATATTTCAATTGTATCAGCCCAATTTTGATCAGTAATTTCACAAATTTCTGCAAAAATATGAACCTTAATATCATAATTATATATACGTTTTAAGCCGTCTTCTATTTCAGCTCTTATTTGTAATAATTGACTAGGAAAATTAACTCTATTTTGATCTAAGCTTTTTAATCCTGTAGAAATTTCATTAATTTGAGCAATTAAAGCACGTTTTTTAGTATCTAGTGAACCTAATTCAAATGTCATTTTATTTTGAATTGTATTTAATCTAGTTTGATAATCCTTTAATTTCATTTTAGATGCTTCAACATCTAAACTATTTATTTGAACTAAAGATAGATTAGCCATTTCAGTAAATAAACGTTCATTAGATATTTTTCTTAATTCATTTACAGCCTCTTTATAATTAGTAACTCTATTTAAAAATATTTTATGATTACCTTCTAATGATGAAATATTAGTTTGAGTTTTTAATATTTCTCTATTTATATATTCCTCAGCTTTAAATGTATCATTATTGCTTAAAGCATTATATAAATCTCTAGCACGTTCATTTAATGCTATAAGTTCTTTATCAATATCAATAATTTCTTGTTCTTTAGATATTTTAAGAGATTCTTGACGTTCAATTTGAGCTTTAGAATCTTTAATTTCATTTCTTAATTGTTCAGTATCAAATAAATGCATTAAATATTCAATATAATTTTTTCTTTCTTCTATTCCTCTTAATTCTTGATAAATAGAATCAATTTCTTTTAAATCATTAATCTTTTTATTAATTAATTTTAATGTATTTTCTAATTCTTTATATGAACGAATAGAATCCTTTATTGCTGAAACATCTATTTCTTTTTCTTCTAATATATTTTGATAAATAAAATCTTTAACATCAGCAATAGGCTTAAAAGCTAAAGCTTTAGGAATAAGACGATAAAAATCTTCATTTATAGAACCAAATGCAGTTCTAAATCCTCTTTTCGCTTCTTTTTTCGTTAAGAAATATTCAAAATTAGG
>CAZQOM010000031.1:0-12892 GCA_964595145.1 uncultured Anaeroplasmataceae bacterium
AATGAATGACCCACTATATCGTGAATTTTTTTCACAAGATAAAAAAGAACCATTTTTCGTAAAAAATCTTGAATCAGTTCAAGGTGATGAAAGAGATGTTATTATATTTAGTATTTGTTATGGATATAATAGCGAAAATAAATTTTATCAAAGATTTGGTCCGCTTAACGTATTAGGTGGTGAAAGAAGATTAAATGTTGCGATAACTCGTGCTAAAGAAAATGTTTGTGTTGTAAGTTCTATTTTATCATCAGATATTAAATTAGAACAAACAGAATCTGTTGGCGTAAAAATGCTTAAATATTATTTAGATTATGCTTATAATTCATCTACACCAAAACAAATATCATTTGATTCTAAAGATGGTGTTATTAATTCTATAACAAGATTTTTAAATAAAGAAGGATATCTTGTTGAAACAAATTTAGGTAAATCAAAATTTAAAATTGATATGGCAATAGTTGATAGAAATACATTAGAATATACTACTGCAATAATGGTTGATGGACCTTCATATAGTATTGGTAATTGTAGTGATGCTAATAGATTACAAGAACAATTACTTAAAAGATTAGGTTGGAAATTCATTAGAATATTTTCTACTGATTGGGTTTTAAAAGAAAATCAAGAAAAACAAAGAATATTAGATTTTATAAAAAATGATAATATGAATATTGATGCTGCAAATAATATTGATAATTTATTAAAAAAAATAAAAAATAATTTTGATGATAGTTTTGATGTATATCCATATGTAAAAGAAGAAGAAATAAAAGCAATATATGATAATAATCCAAATGGTGTTATTAAATATATTGTCAGCAAGGAAGAACCAATTCACATTGATTATTTATTAAAAAGAATATGCTTTATATATGGTAGATTAAAAGTTACTAATGTTGTTAAGCAATATTTTAATGATGATATTTCAAAACTAAATTTACATATCGATAATAATTTTATTTCTATAAATAGTATAACTAACTGTCCACTTCGCATAAGAAGTGATAGAGATATTGAATATATTCATCGTTTTGAATTAATGGATGGTATATATAAAGTAACAAAAAAGAGTAATGGAATTACTAAGGAAGGCTGTTTTAAAAATGTTTTAAGCTTATTAGGCTATGATAGAATGAGTGAACGAGCAGAAGATATTTTAGAAGATGCATTAACATATTTAAAACTTGAAGGGAAAATAATAGAAAAACAAGATTGTTTATATGTATAATAAAAAGGCGAGAAATCGCCTTTTTATAATATTTCCTTATTAAAATGTCCTCTTGTATCAGTATCCTTAGAAAAATATTTTGTTTTATTTTTTGTTTTTAATTTTTCTTGATACATTTTAATTACATTTATAGTTTCTTCCTTAGATTCAATACTAAATTGTAATCTAAAAACTGAAATATTAGAAATATTTTCTAAATCATCTATTAGATTTAATATTTTACCATTTAATATTGTAGTTGTACAATCGTTATGTGAAATAATAGGAAAAGAACCATATTCGTCTTTTAACACATATTTATTATCTTTACATTTGCCACATAAATTCATTTTCTTTAAAGGACAATATTTAGTATATAATAAATGAGTATGGCCATATACAATCATCTCTAAATTAGGTAAACCATCATTATCCTTTATATAACTATCTATTAAATCATCTATTTCTTTTTTATTCATTTCATATGATAAAGTAACTCTATTAACGCCTAATTGATGAAGAAGATGAACAGCTTTTGAATTAACAACATTTAAAGAAAAATCACTTGTTATTTCATTTTTATTAGCGTAATGATATATTCCACCATATCCACCTACAAGTAATGGTTTATCTATTTGTTTATAAGTAGTATTATTTCTTCTAATTACATTGTCATCATAATAAATGATTTCTATACCACAATCTTTTGCAGCATCATATTGTTCTTTAGTTGTTGCATAAACTGCAAGTTTTACTTCTTGATGAGGATATGATATTTTATTAAAGTTAATAGAATTATTAATTTTATAATTTCTTTTTAAACGCTCATTATTTAAATTATCAACAATATATCTTCTTGCTTCATTAAGTGTTTTTGCGGGAATATATGTACTATCAGTATAATATTCAACTGTTCCTAAAGTATAAACTGTATCATTTAATCTTTTTAACTGTTCAATTACATTTTCTTTAGTTGTTGGTTTATTAATAGCTTCTGTTAAAATAAAATCTGATTCATAGCTAACGAAGTGATTTTCACACTCAGCTGTTATTATTAATTTTTGATTAATAAAAGCTGAAATATTAAAATTAATTTTAAATCTTCTAAATTCTTTACCTATATTTTTTTCTAGTTCTTGATAAAATAAATAATCCTTTGTTTTATAAACTAAATCTCCTATAGATAGTTCCTCTTTAATATTTATATAACAATATTTACTGGCAGAAGAAATATAATTTTTATTATCATCATATAGCTTAACGACAGTTAGGTTAACATCTTGATTATTATGGTCAATACGAATTATGTCATTTTGATTTAATTTATCACTTAATTCTATTTTATAACCTATTTTATTTTTACCAACAATTTTACCAATTAAAACACCATAATTATTAGGCCTTGATATATTAGTTATATCCTTTTTATCTTCATCAAATAAATATCCTTTAGTAAATGTTCTATGGAATGTTTTAGATAATTTATTATAATCATCTATACTATATTTTTTATCTAAAGCATTTCTATATGATGAAACTACATTCGCAACATAAGCAGGTTCTTTCATTCTACCTTCTATTTTTAAAGAATCAATTTCCTTTAATTGTTCAATATGCTTTAAGGTATTTAAATCTTTCATAGAAAGTATATATGAATTAGAAATAACTTCATTAGTTGTTTCATTAATTAAATAATATGGTTTTCTACAAGAACCAACACATCTACCTCTATTACCGCTACGATATCCTATTAATCCTGACATTAAACAATTACCAGAATATGAAACGCATAAGGCTCCATGAACAAATATTTCAATAGGTATTTTTGCAGTTTTTTTAATTTTTTTAACATCATTTATATTTACTTCTCTTGAAAGAACAACTCTTTTTGCACCTAATTTTTTAAATAATAGTGTTCCATCTAAATCATCAATACCCATTTGTGTTGAACAATGAGCTTCTATGCTAGGATATTTAGAAACAATATAATTAAATACTGCTAAATCTTGAATTATAATTCCATCAACAAAATTATCGTTTAAAAAATCAATCATTTTATATACAAGAGGTAATTCTTCTTCAAATATAATTGTATTTAAAGTAACAAATATTTTAACATTTCTTAAATGAGCATATCTAATAGCTTTTTTAAAACTATCTTCATCGAAATTAGCAGAATAAGCACGAGCTCCAAATTGATTCATACCTAAATATATAGCATCTGCTCCATTAGATATTGCAGCAACTAAAGCATCGAAATTTCCTGCGGGGGCTAGTAATTCAGTCATTTTATTAAATTTAATTCAGTATTTACTAAATTAATACTCCTTTCATAAGATATCTATAATTTTATCATAAAACATTGAAAATAAATAGATTAAATAAAAATTATATCTATTTTCAACAAAAAATATTGTTATTTATTTTTTTCTATGTTATAATTTTTGTAATCGGCGAAAAAACGCTTTCATTAGAGGTATATTATGAAAATTAAAAAAATTATTTTAACATTAGGAATATTTCTATCTTTATTTGGACTAATATCTTGTAGTTCAAATAATAAAGAAGACAAGAAAGATGAAAATTTAACATATAATGTATATTTTTCAAAAAATGGTCATGGTAAAGAAGAAATTTATACAATATATGAAACAAGCATTATTACACAGTTAGCAACACTAACAGATGATGAATATATATTTTTAGGTTGGTATTATGATATAGAATTTAGTAATCCTGCAAGTGTTGGTGATAAAATAACATCTGATGTAACTTTATATGCAAAATGGACATTAAATACTGATGTATTAAAATACACAGTCACATTTAATACAAATGGTGGATCAAGTGTTGCTTCACTTGAAATAATAGCTGACAATTTAATATCAGCTCCATCAAATCCAACAAAAGAAGGATTTGAATTTGCAGGATGGTATAAAGAAAAAGCTTTAACAACTAAATGGAATTTTACAAGTGATAAAGTAACATCTAATATTACTTTATATGCAAAATGGACTTCTAAAAAAATAAATGTTTCATTTGATACTCAAGGTGGAACAAGTATTGATGCTATTGAAATTAATAAAGGTACAACTATAACAAAACCAGCAGATCCAACTAAAGAAGGTTATGAATTTGTTGGTTGGAAATTAAATGGGGAAGACTTTAATTTTAATACTACAGTTGAAAATGATATAACACTTATAGCTGTTTGGAAGAAAGTAGGAAGCGATACTCCTGAGAAAATCACTTATACAGTAACATTTGATACTGATGGTGGAACAACTATTGAAAGTAAAAAAATAGAAGAAGGACAAAAGGTATCAAAACCTGCTAATCCAACTAAAGATGGATATAAATTTGATAAATGGTTATTAAATGGAGAAGAATTTAATTTTGAAACTCCAATTAATTCTAATATAACTTTAACAGCAAGCTATGTGATTGCAGATGTTACTAAATATACAGTTACATTTGATACTCAAGGCGGAACAACTGTTGTAAAACAAGAAGTAGAAGAAGGTCAAAAGGTTACAAAACCAGCTACTGACCCTGTTAAAAATGGTTATAAATTTATAGGTTGGTATAATGGCAATACTTTATATGATTTTAATTTATCAGTTACATCTAACATTACACTAGTTGCTAAGTGGGAAAAGAAGGAAGCAAATGGTAAGAATACTATTAACTTCCCGTTTGCTAAATTTAGTAGTGAGGCAGCTAATAAATCTCTTGATGGTAAAACAACAGAAGATATAACTATCGATGGATTTATTGTATATAAAGGTGTTAAATATGATAATGCAATGCTTAATACTCAAGGTAAAAATGTTGATTTTACATTAAATGGTACTGTATCTAATAGTATTAAGGTTATAGGTATTGGTGGTTCAAGTACTGGTACAACAGAAGTTAAACTACAAAAACTAAGTGGTAGTGAATATGTTGATGTAAAAGTATTTGGAACAGCTGCTAATAAAGAAAGTATTACATGTGAACTTGATAATTTAGAAGCAGGTCAATATCGTTTATCAACATCTCTTTCATTTAAAATAACTACATTTACGTTAATTGAAACTAATGAAAAAGAAGATGTAGTTGATATATTTACTGTTACATTTAATTCAAATGGTGGAACAACTGTTGAAAATCAAAGTGTTGCATCAGGTGGTTTAGCTACTGAAATTAAAGATATAACTAAAGAAGGTTATACATTCTTAGGTTGGTATTTAAATGATGCTAAATTTGATTTTAATACACCAGTAACAAAAGATATAACTTTAGTTGCTAAATGGGAACAAGAAAAAATACCTGATAATGCTATTACATATACTATTAAGTTCGTTACGAACTGTGATACTTCTTTAGAAGATAGAATAATCGTAGAAGGAAAGAAAATAACTGCTCCTAATACATTAACTAAAGAAGGATATATGATTGATGCTTGGTATACTGATGAAAGTTTTACTAACCAATATGATTTTAATAAAGGTATTACTCAAAATTTAACATTATATGCTAAATGGGTAGTTGCTGAATACCGTGTATCATTTGTAGGTACAAATGTATCTACTTTAGTTGAACATGGTAAAAAAGTAACAAAACCTTCTGATCCTGTTAAAAGTGGTTATGAATTTGTTGGTTGGTATACAACAAATTCATACGAAACAGAATTTGATTTTATAAATACAGTAATAACTAAAAATACAAGTATTTATGCTAAATTTAATAAAATAGCTTCAGATGGAAATATTGATGATATGGAAAATGGTTCAGGACAAGTAGGTACAGAAGGAACAATTAAAATAACTTCTGTAGGTGCTTCAATGGAATCAGCTTATATAGTATTTAATAAAGTTAATAATTCAAAAGAATATGATATTTATTTAAATATAAATGGTAATTTAACAAAAGTAGATGAAAAAATAGCTTATTGTTATGAATATTCATCAAATTCTATGAGAGTAGATTTCTTAGGTCTTGCTGCTGGAAGTTATGAGGCAATGGTAGTACCTAAGGGTGGAAATACTTCTAATGGTTCATATGCAACATTTAATGTTATTGCATATGATAGATCAGGTTATGCTCACTTTAATTATTCTGAAGGTGTTGGAGCCTATAATGATGATGGTACATTAAAGGATAATGCTATAGTATTATATGTTACTGATGATAATAAGAATACTGTAGAATTAAATTATAATGGTAAAATTGTCAAAGGTATTGGTAACATTTTAAATTCTGTTGGTAAAGAATGCGGAGAACCAGGTCATGAAGGTGAGTGTAAGAAAGTATCTAAAGGTAAAGCATATTATGGTATAGCAAATACAAATGCTGGTATATTAGAAGATTTAGCTAGCGCAGACATCCCTTTAGTTGTAAGATTTATTGGCTGTGTATCTAATACAGGATTATATAAACAAGGAACATTTAATGCTAATAGTAAAACATTAATAGAAGGATTAACTGCATACGATTCAAATGATTATGGTGGAACTGAAGGTGATAATGGTCATATGGCTCGTATGAAGTCTGGTAAAAATATTACACTTGAAGGTGTAGGTAGTGAAGCTGTAATTGACGGATGGGGATTCCATTTCATGTGTGAAAGTGCTAAACCAGATTTAGCTAAGAATTTTGAGGTTAGAAATTTAACATTTATAAATACTCCTGAAGATGCAATAGGCATGGAAGGTGTTCAAGAGGGTAATGTAATAACTGCTTCAGTTGAAAGATGTTGGGTTCATAATAATGAATTCTACTCTCCTAGTATTTCTTCACCTGCTGAAAGCGATAAATCTGAGGGTGATGGTTCTTGTGACTTTAAGCGTGGAGAATATTTTACCCTAAGCTATAATTATTTTGAGGGTTGTCATAAAACTAATCTTATTGGTTCAGCAGATGATTCACTTCAATATAATATTACAATGCATCATAACCATTGGAAATTATGTGCTGCTCGTGGACCACTTGTTCGTAATTCTAATGTTCATATGTATAATAATCTTTTTGAACAACAAACAGATTATGCAATGAATCCAAGAGCCAATGCTTATATATATTCAGAATATAATATGTTCTATATGTGTAAGAATCCACAGCAGATAAAATCAGGTGCTATAAAGAGCTTTAATGATTCATTTTCAAGCTGTATCGGTTCTGTAGATGGAACTATTGTTACAGATAAGAGCCAAACAGTATCTAACAGCTGTAAATATGCTGCTAAAAATATTGATTATTCAAAATTTGATACAGATTCAAAACAATCATATATTCCATCAAACAATTATGAATTACAAGAAAATGTTACAGATGCTAGAAAAGTAATATTTGCATATGGTGGTGTAAGAAAAGAAGATAATATTGCTCCAAAGGATGTAACATTAGAAGACATAGATATAATTACTTCTAAGGGAACAGTTAATGATGTTAAATCATATCCAACTACACTAGCTCCAGGTAAAATTGAAAAAACAACTTACGCATTTAAAATTGATAGATCAGCAACAGTAACTGTTAAATATGATAGTGATGCTGCAGGTACAACTGGTATATTAGTAAATCTAGCTGGTGAATGTATGCTTACTGCAAGTGGAAGTGTAGTATTGTCAGCAGGTACATATTATATTCAGCCAGATAATTTCCAACCTGGCAAAAATGGCGGAAATGGTGTATTTAAATCTGTAAATATTGTTTCTATTTCATTTGAAGAATATAATTCAACTGAATTAGATCAAAAATTAATAGATGAATATAATACTGCATTAGCTCAAATACCAAAAACTATTGAATATAATAAGACATGTCTAAATGCAATTAAAAAGGCTATGAGTTTATATAATAATTTAAGTCCAGATTTAAAAGCACAAGTAGATTATGATTCACTTAATAACGCAAATAATACTTATATTTCACTTGGCGAAACATACGTTGAAACATTAATTTCTCAAATTGGTGATGTAAATGAAAATAGCGGTAATGCTATTACAACAGCTAGAAGAGAATATAATGAACTTAATTCATATGCAGGTACTGTTAATGTTTCTAATTATCAAACATTAGTAGCTGCAGAAAAAGAATTTGCTTCATATGCAGTTACATATGTAATTAAGAAAATAGATGAATTAGGAACAATTACACTTGCAAGTGAAACTGCAATTGAAAGCGCTAGAAATGCTTATGAATCATTATCTGATGATGATAAAGCTAAGGTTACAAATTATCAAACATTAGTAGCTGCAGAAAAAGAATTAACAAATTTAATAGCAATTAGTGAGTTTGAAGATTTAATTATGGATGTAGATATGACAAATATATCATCTATGAAAGAAGTAATTGCTAAATATAATACTTTAACTACAGAACAAAAGAATAATATTAATTCAAAAGAAAAATTATCTTCAGTTAAAGTTAATTTAACAATTAAATTAATTGATTCTATTGGTAAAGTTTCTACAAGTTCTGGTCCTATAATAACAGAAGCTGAAAACTCATATAATTCATTATCAGCAGAAGAAAAAGCTAAAGTTTCAAATTATCAAACATTAGTAAATGCTAAAAATGATTATGAAGCCATGGCTCCAGAAACATATTCTATTACTTTTGCGAACAAACAACCTGTTGGTAACACAGAATTCTTTACAGTAAGTGGAAATTATAGTAATGGTTCTGCATTAAAACTAGAAAGTAGTGCTGGTAATATTAAATTTAGTGTTTCTAAATCATGTGTTTTAAAAGTATATGATGTTGGAAGTGGTAAAAATATCAAAATAAACGGCAAAATATATGATCTTACTAATAAAGAATTAATAGTTGAATTAACTGCAGGAACTTATGAAATAACAAAAGGTAATGGTTCTGCATATATTTCAAAAGTAGAAGTAATAATGTAATATTGATTTTATAAAGAGTTGTAGGGATTAAACCTTATGACTCTTTTATAATTATATTAAATTATTATTACAACTATCTTAAATAAAACATAAAAAATTTCATTTTAAGAAGCCTATTATAAAGATAAAAAAGATGGAAATTTTCCATCTATATATAAATGATAATATAGAAGTGTAGTTTATTGGCCTACAAATATGTGGTTTTAATACTACACTTTTTTTCTTATGTTATAATTATCATTTTAAAATTAATTATTTATAGTAATATATTCATCATTAATTAATATTTTTAATTTTGATGTATTAAAATCTAACATTACTTTTATTATAGTGTTTGAATTGATATCAAAACAATTAAAGATAATATTTTTATCATCATTATTTATTGTTACATAGTCGTTATATTTTTGATAAAAGCCTAATGTTTCTTCAAATGTATTATTTTTAAAATATTCTTCAACAGTTTTGTTAGATATTTCTTGTAGGTCTTTAAAATCCATAAATTCAACCATGTTAATCGGTAAATAAAAATTATATTTTTCATAGATAACATTAGATGAAACTAATGAAATATAACAAGTATTATTTTTTTCATAGCAGCAATAATAATTATTATTTACAAATGTTAATCCAATATCATAATTAATATCATAAATTTTAATATTCGATTTAGTCCATTGTTTATCTTCTATAATATCATTAAAAATATTTTATTTAATAATGGCATGTATTGGTCTAGGTATTGAATAAGATACTTTATTTGAAGGTACTTTAGTTACAAAATTAGTTTCATAAATATTATAAAACGATATTAAATTTATATCAGTTATTTGATTTTTTTTATTTTTCATCATTAATAATATAATTGAAAGAGATGTTATTATTATACAAAAAAATGAAATTATTATAATTGTAAGTTTTTTCATTTGAATCACAACCTTTAAGAAATATATGTCACGCCTGTTAAATTAGAAACATCAATGAATGAATATGTATCTTCATACCAACCTTCAGGATAAGTTGTGTCTGTAGTAGTCCAACCATCATTTATAACTATAAAATTATATATTTTAGTTTCAGTTTCAGTCCACCATAAAACCTGTTTAGTATATGTTACAGTTTTAACATAATAACCACAAATTGATACTGCATGTCCTCCATCATCTCCGCTGATATGACCGATGGCAGGAATTTGTTTTTCGTATGAAGCATCTATATAAGTCATTAAATCACTTGTATAATATGAAGCAGAGAATTTTACATTTAGTGTATTAAAATAATCATTAATTGATTGATAACATAAACTTCTAGCTGCTCCTCCACCTTTCCAACCATTAGATATATAAGATTCTACAACATCATAAAAAATATTGATTTCATCTAATGCATTAGTGTTAATGGTAGGTGTATATGAATATTTATCTCTTAATACCATATATCTTAAAGACATAGTAACTGCTACAGGTTGACATATTCCATCCGCTAAATTAAGGTTATCATCGGAATTTATTTTACCATCCCCATTCAAGTCACGTTTATTAGTCAAATTATTATATTTTGCACCTAATCTGGTTTGATTAATATTTAGTTTTGATAAGACACCATAATTATGACTTGTAGTAAGTGTGTAATTGGTTTTTGAAGAGTATAAGTTATTTAAATAAGTATCAACGTCTGTCATTGTATCAAAAATCATTTCTTGAATAGTTGCATTTTCTGCACTAGCAATATCGCTATCACAAAAATCCAAGGTTTTTGATGTATTGATAATATTAGTATTAATAGATGTTAAAAAAGCAAATAAGCTTAAAATTAAAATAAGAATCTTTTTTTTCATAATTTTTCTCCTTTACAAATCCTTTTGTTTTAAATTAAATATGCCAATAACAAATAATAAACTTAGTATTAAATTGTAGGCGATAGTTGAAAAAATAGTATTATTAAAATAACTGAAAATCGGTAGTAATAAAAATGAAGAAATTATTTTATTTGACGAAATATTGACTAGTAAACTTATTATTAAAATGTATGAAAATGAAACTATGAAACAATATACTGTTTTTTTAAATATATGAAATAAACCTGTTAAAAACAATGTCATTGAGGATGAAAAGAAAATTAAACCAATACTATCAAATAACATATAATAAGAAAAATTAATAATTTTTATTTTTTCATTTATTAAGCCAATCACATTCATTTTTGTATTGCTAAAACTTAAATATGCGTAAATAGAAACTAAAATACATATTATAGTTGAACATGCTAATATTGTCACAAAAGTTATAATTGACTTTGCTAAAATAACTTTACCTCTATTATTTTTTGTATATAGATATTTATATGAACCTGAATCAAAATCACATGAAAAAACACAATAATTTATAATTATTATATATAGGAATATAAGTATCATCAAATATGAGATAAGTTGTGTATGAAATGAAAAAATATTAGAAGATGGCTTCAAAGATATTGCTTCATAACTAACTAATTCATCATATGGAATATAATCATTAAGTAAATAAGTATATATATTTTTTGTATAGTTTAATCTTTTGTAATTATTATCATAATGTGGGCTATTAATATCTAAATTTTCTATATCTTCTAGGCATATGTTTAAATATTTTTCAATATCTTCAATTGAATCATACTTTATAATATAACCTTGTGTTTCTATGTTAATAATTTCATTAGATGTGTTAAAACTAAAATATATACATATTAGCAAAGTAAATATAATTATACAAATTGTTGATATTTGAAAAAAAGGATTAATAATTAATCTATAGATTTCTTTCTTTAGCATATTATTCACCACCATCATAATAATTAAAATATATTTTTTCTAAACTACTATTATCATTAATTATTTGATCAATTGAATATTCATTTGCAATGGTTAAAATTTTTTTAAGTTCCGTATTATCATTGAAAAAGAGAATAACTTCCTTGTTAGAAATGCTTATTAGATAATCGTTTATGTTTTTTGCAAATTCTTTTGCATCATTTGATTCATTAAATATTATTTTTTTTATATTTTTAATCTTCAAATCAGTATCTAAATTAATATATTTATCAGTTGTACCATCTTTTAAAAAATATACTATGTTACAAACAGGTTGTAATTCATGAATTTTGTGACTAGAAATTAAGACATAAGCATTATTTCTTTTCACATATTTATTTAATTCATCATAAAAAATATGGATTATTTTTTCATCTAATCCGTTAGTAATTTCATCTAACAATATTAATTTTGCATTTTTTAAGAACATATATATAATAGCAACCTTTTGCTTCATTCCTAAAGACAACTTGCCATAAGGTTTATCGATAAAGTCAATATTGAAAACATTCAAATAATAATTAAACAATTCATTATCAAATACATCTATAGAAACATAATATTTTAAAATTTGTCTTACAGTCATTAAATTATTGAATGTTGGATTTTCTAACATGCAACATACATCTACTTTATTATTAATGCGTGGTAAATTTAAAATTGTACCAGAATCTTTTGAATATAACCCAGCAATTATTTTCATAATGGTTGTTTTACCGCTACCATTACAACCTATTATTCCTGTAACTTTATTTGGTTCTATTTCAAAATTCACATTTTTCAGTACTTCGTTATTTTTAAATGATTTTTTTAAATGCTTAACTATTATTTTCATAGTTATCTCCCATACCATTTTAGGCTATGATAGATATATTAATTATACATTGTTAATAGTATAATAAGAGTAACCAAAAAAGCTCAAATAACATTTACCAATTA